>NZ_AMRI01000005.1 GCF_000299915.1 Gallaecimonas xiamenensis 3-C-1 | reverse complement strand
TGGGGAGGCCTGCCGCTGTAGGCGCCGGGCCCGCCGACCACCAGCAACAGATCATAAGACTCGGCAGGCTCGGCAATGGTGGTATCGGCCAGCACCCGGATGCCATTGCTGGCACGGATATCGGTTTGAGTGGCGCTGATCAGTACCAACCGGTAGCCGGCATCGGCAGGCAAAAAGCGGTTGGCAACAGTGAAGGTTTCGGCGGGGCCCGACATGTCGAGCATCAGAAAATCAGGGAAAATAAGGATAGCAACGGTCTTCATCTATCCAGGGACTCCGGACTGGGTTTAACGATACTGCGGGCCTTGGTGGCCCAAAACGATTCCCTGTGCGAACCACAGTCGAATTGTAGTATTTAACTACCACAAGATGCTTATCGCAATATCAAATGACATTTGGCCACCGGCCCGTGCCGCAGGTTGAAAAGCCCTTGCCAAGAAGAGAACGATCGTTCTACCATCTGAATATGCAAAACATCGACAGCCAAGATCCGATAAGCCGTCTTTTAGACGCCACCGAAACCCTTATCTACCAAGGCGGCATCAGTGCCACCGGGATGGACGCCATCGTCAAGGCCAGTGGGGTTTCCCGAAAAACCATCTACAAGCACTTCGGCACCAAAGAAGCCTTGGTCGCCGCCGCCCTTAGGCGCCGCGACGACAAATGGATGGCCTGGTTTGAAGCCGGCCTTGCCGTCTTTGCCGGCCCAAGGGCCCAGCTGCTTGGCGCCTTCGAGGTATTGGCCGGCTGGTTTGCCAGCCCGGACTTCCATGGCTGCGCCTTTATCAACACCGCCGGCGAGGTGTCTAGCCCCGTCGATCCGGTCAGGCAGGTCGCCAAACTGCACAAAGACAAACTGCAGCACAGCCTCAGGCTGCGCTGCCAAGCCCTGGGCGCCCAAGAGCCGGATGAGCTGGCCGGACAGCTTTTGCTGCTCATGGATGGCGCCACTACCCATGCCCTGTTGTCAGGCCGGGCCAGCGTCGCCGTGGACGCACAGCGCGCCGCTGCCGCCCTGCTCGCCAGCCAAGGGCTTTAGGAGACTTCCATGACTGAAGTACGTCATCCCCTGCCCCCCTTTACCCTCCAGTCCGCCAAAGAGAAGGTGCGCCTGGCCGAAGACGGCTGGAACAGCCGCGATCCGGCCCGGGTGGCCCTGGCCTACAGCCTCGATACCCACTGGCGCAACAGGAGCGAATTTATCGTCGGCCGTGATCAGGCCCAGGCCTTCTTGACGCGCAAATGGCAAAAGGAGCGGCAATATCGCCTGATAAAAGAGCTGTGGGCCCATGACGGCAACCGCATCGCCGTGCGCTACGCCTACGAGTGGCAGGACGACGCCGGCCATTGGTTTCGCTCCTACGGCAACGAGAATTGGCAATTTGATGAGCAGGGATTGATGGTAAACCGCTACGCCTGCCTTAACGATCTGGCCATCAGCGAAGAGGAACGGCTCTTTCACTGGCCCCTTGGCCGGCGCCCGGACGACCACCCTGGTTTGTCCGAACTGGGGCTGTAAAAGAAAAGGGCTGCCTGGGCAGCCCTTTTTTATTTCTTCTTGTTGATGCCGTAGTCGCGCAGCTTGTTGGCGATGGCGGTGTGGGACACCCCCAGCTTTTTGGCCAGCTGCCGTGACGACGGATACGCCGGATAGAGGCGTTCGAGCAGGCTTTTTTCGAAGCGTTTCATCACTTCGTCCAGGCTGCCGTCCAGGGCCGCATCCCCCAGGCTTACCGAAGGGGTTTGGCTGGGCAGCTCCAGGTGCTTGGGCTCGATATGGCCGCCGTCCAGCAAGGACACCGCCCTTAGCAGGCTGTTTTCCAGCTGGCGCACGTTGCCCGGCCAAGGATAGTTCATCAGCAGGTTCTGGGTGGCCTGACTGAGCTGGGCCTTCTCACGGCCAAGGGCGGCGCAGTGGCGCTCCAAGAAGAACTCGGCCAGGGGCAATATGTCGTCCTGGCGCTCTCGCAGGGGGGCCAGGGCCAGGCTCAGCACGTTGAGGCGGTAGTAGAGATCCTGGCGGAACTGGCCGTCCCGGCACAGGGCGGCCAGATCCCGCTGGGTGGAGCAGATAATGCGGACATTGACCTTGCGCTCGGCCTCGTCACCGACCCGGCGGAAGGTGCCGTCCTGCAACAGGCGCAGCAGCTTGACCTGGATAGCCGGGGCCAGATCCCCCACTTCGTCCAAAAAGACGGTGCCGCCGTCGGCCACTTCGAAGACGCCGCGCTTGCCGCTGGTGGGAGCGCCGGAAAAGGCGTTGGGGCCATAGCCGAACAGCTCGGTCTCGGCCACCGAGTCCGGCAGCGACGCGCAGTTAAGGGCCAAAAACGGCTTTTGCCGGCGCCCGGAACTGTCGTGGCAGGCGCGGGCCAAGAGTTCCTTGCCGGTGCCGGTTTCCCCCTGGATAAGCAAGGGGGCGTCCAGCTGCGCCAGCTTCTTGGCCTGGCGGATCAGCCGTTTCATCACCGCCGACTGGGCCAGGATGGCGTCCAGGGAGGCGGTGCCTTCCCGGGCCTGGGTCAACTGGGAGCTGAGGCGATGGGGGGTCTTGGCGGTGACCACGGCGCCGGCCAGGGTCTGGCGGCCCTGTTCGTCGCTGACCCAGATCGGCAAAAAGTCGGTCAACAGCCGCTGGCCGCCCAGTTTCACCAGCATGGTGATCGGGGCCGGCTCTTCTTCTTCCAGCCAGCGCTGCAGGTTAAAGCCGCTCAGCCAGGTGGCCAGGCCCTGGCCCTGCAGGGCCGCAACCGTGCCCTTGAGCAGCTTGGCGGCGGCGGGGTTGATAATGAGGATGCGGCCCTTATCGTCCACCGAGATCACCGGATCGGGCAGGGTTTCGAGCAGGGTCGCCAGCTCGAAATGATCCCGCTCTGTGGGCATGAATGCGGTGGTACGGACGTCTTCTACCCCCTTGATGCGGCGGATGGCCGGCAACAGGGTTTTCAGTTCGTCAAAGCTCAAGTCCGGCAGATGCAGGTACATCTTACCCACGGGGTCCACTTCAATGCCCCGTAAATCGATATGCCGTTCGGCAAGGATATCGAGCACTTCCCGGGCAATACCGGGCCTGTCCTCGCAGAAGATCTCCAGACGCATGGCGCTCACAAAGGCCTTTTCCCAAGACCGCGATGATATAACGCCATGGGGAATAAAGAAAATGCCGCGCTGGGCGCGGCATTGCTGACAGGGGATCTGTTCAGAGCAGTTGGTCGGTCTTGGCGGCCATGATGAAGTCGTTGCGGTGCAGGCCGCCGATGGCGTGGGTCCACCAGGTGACGGTGACCTTGCCCCACTCCATCAGGATACCCGGGTGGTGAAACTCGGCTTCCGCCAGCTCCGCCACCTTGTTACCAAAGGCCCAGGCTTGCTTGAAGTTCTTGAATTTATAAACCCTTTCCAGTTGCAGCACGCCGTCGCGAGCCACCGGGGCCCAGTCGGGGATCTCCCGCATCAGCTCTTTGAGCTCGTCATCGCTCACCTTGGGGGCGCCGGCCTGGCAGGCTTCACATTGTTGCTGGGCAAGTGTGCTCACTTGTCTCTCCTTAACTGGCTTTCTTTTCTTTGGGGGGAAACTTGGCTTGGAACAGCCCCAGGGCCTTGGCTTGCTGCACCAGGGCCATGATGTCCTGCTCGGCGATATCAAAAAGCTGGTGCACCTGGTCCAACACATAATAGACAGGTTGCATGATATCGATGCGATAAGGAGTGCGCAGGGCATCCACTATGGTAAAGGGCTGGCGCTCGGCCTTGTCAGACCCCAGGGCATACTCGGTTTCCCCCGGAGACGACAGTATGCCACCGCCGTAGATGCGCAGGCCCTGGTCGGTGTTGACCAGGCCGAACTCCACGGTAAACCAGTAGAGCCTGGCCAAAAAGACCCGGTCTTCCTTGCTGGCCGCCAGGCCCAGCTTACCGTAGAGGTGGGTAAAGTGGGCAAAGTCCGGGTTGGTCAGCAAGGGGCAGTGACCGAAGATCTCGTGGAAGATGTCGGGCTCTTGCAGGTAATCCAGTTCTTCGCGGGTACGGATAAAGGTGGCCACCGGGAACTCTTTGTTGGCCAGCAACCGGAAGAATTCGTCAAAGGGGATAAGGGCCGGTACCTGGGCCACTTGCCAGCCGGTGGTGCGCCCCAGCACGGCATTGACTTCGTCCAGCTGGGGGATGCGATCGGTGGGCAAATCGAGCAGCGCCAGGCCGTCGATATACTCCTGGCAGGCGCGCCCCTGAATACAGGCCAGCTGCCTGGTAATGAGGGTGTTCCAGACCGCATTCTCTTCTTGGGTGTACTGAATGCGTCCGTCCGGTCCCGGCATTTTCGATACGTATTGGGTGCCTTTGGCCATAAGAGTCATCTTTGCTTTACATCATTCCCTGACTCTACGCAGGGCCGCAGCCCTGAAAAACCCCTAGCAACTGGACCGACTTCTTTACGTTCGTAAATTTATAATTACACCTTATCCAGGCTAGCGGCCAGATCCCCCAGCAGATCTTCCACCTGCTCCAGACCGATGGACACCCGGATCAGGCTGTCGCTGATCCCCGCCATGGCCCGCTCTTCGGGGCTGTAGGGAGAGTGGGTCATGGAGGCAGGGTGGGAGATCAGGGATTCGGCGTCCCCCAGGCTCACCGCCAGGGTAAAGAGGCTGAGCCGGTCGATGAAATTGGCACTGGCCTGCAGCCCGGCTTTCAGTTCAAAGGCAATAACCCCCCCTGCCCCTTTCATCTGCCTTCCGAGGAACCGATAACCGGGGTGGCTTGGCAAACCGGGGTAGTAGACGGCTTTGACCTTGGGGTGGGCCTCAAGCCAGCTGGCCACCTTGAGGGCGCTTTCACAGTGGCGGGCCATACGCACCGGCAGGGTCTTTAGGCCACGCAGGATAAGCCAGGCTTCAAAGGGCCCCAGCACCGCCCCCACATCCTTGATGACGGTGCTGCGGATCTCAGCGATACGTTCCTTGCTGCCGCACAGGATGCCGGCGATGACGTCCCCGTGGCCGTTGAGGTATTTGGTGGCCGAGTGCAGCACCAGCTCAAAGCCATAGTCACCCGGCCGCTGCAGCAGCGGTGTCAGGAAGGTATTGTCGGCGATGCCCAGCAATTGGTGCTTGGCCAGCAAGGCGCCGATAGCGGCCAGGTCCACAACCTCCAGGTTGGGGTTGACCGGGGTCTCCAGAAAGAGCGCCTTGGTGTTGGGCCTGATGGCCGCTTCCACCTCGGCAACCCGGGTCATGTCCACGAAACTGACCTCGATGCCAAGGCGCGGCAGCAGGTGGTTCATCAGGGCAAAGGAACAGCCGTAAACCGCCTTGGAGGCCACCAGGTGGTCGCCGCAGCTTAAGCTGCCCAGCAACGCTGCCGACACCGCCGCCATACCGGAGGCCGTGGCCACCGCCGCTTCCGTCCCCTCGAGTTTCGCCACCAGGCGTTCCAGCTCGGCCACTGTGGGGTTGCCAAGACGGGTGTAGATGGGGCCCTCATCTTCGCCGGCAAAGCGGGCCGCCCCCTGGGCGGTATTGGCAAAGGCGAAGGTGGAGGTCTGGTACAAGGGGGTGGCTAGGGCCCGCTGGGGGTCGCTGTGGTCCTTACCGCCGTGGATGGCGAGGGTGTCGGGGTGCTGCCAATGGGACATGAGGGCCTCAAATGTTATCAGGTCGTTGCCACCATAGAGCCCTTCGCCAAAGGCCACAATAGCCCCATGGTCTTACCACTTAATTCATTGTATTTAAAAGACATTAGTTGCCATCCAGCCTTGCGGGCGGCCCCCCTCCCAGACGCCTGGGCGCCGAGGCGTCCTTTATCGCCACTTTAGAATAATGAGAATTATTCTTGAGTGATTTACTGGGAGTAATTATCATTCGCCAAAATTTGAGACCGGCACTACCGGTCCTGTGACTTCATGTGACGGAGAACTTCACCCAAGATGGCTGCTTTCAAATTCAAATCCAGCAAAGTCCAGTTGCCTGCCCAATCCCTGGTGTCCATCGCCCTGGGGATGGCCGTGGTTGCCACCCCCGCCCTGGCCGACGACGCCAAAGACAAGGGCGTTGAGCACATCGAGATCAAGGGCCAGCACGACGGCTATAACATCAACAAGGTGCAGTCCTCCAAGTTCACCGAGTCCCTGACCGACACCGCGAAATCCGTGACCGTTATCGGTGAGAACCTGATAAAAGACATGGGCGCCATGACCTTCAGCGACACCCTGCGCGCCACTCCCGGCATTACCCTGGGCAGCGGTGAAGGCGGCAACCCTTACGGCGACAGGCCCTTTATCCGTGGCTATGACGCCCAGTCTTCCACCTTCGTGGATGGCCTGCGCGACGTGGGCTCCCAGAGCCGGGAAGTGTTCAACATCGAACAGGTGGAAGTGCTCAAGGGTCCGGGCTCTGCCTATGCCGGTCGCGGCGCTGTGGGCGGCTCCATCAACATCGTCACCAAGACTCCTGGCCTGCGCGACTTCAACCATCTGTCGGTGACCGCCGGTACCGACTCCCTCAAGCGCGCCACCCTGGATGTAAACAAGGTGATTGCCGACGAAGCGGCAGTGCGCCTTAACGTCATGAGTCACGACGCCGACATGCCCGGCCGCAACGGCGTTGATGGCGACCGCTGGGGTGTGGCCCCCTCCCTGGCTCTGGGCCTGACCACCAAGACCCGCGCCAAGCTGGCTTACTACCACTACGAAAGCCACGACATGCCCGACTACGGCATCCCCTATGACCAGGCCACCGGCAAACCGGCAGACGTGGACGAGGACAACTTCTACGGCCTGCTCAACCGCGATTTTCGTGAAAATGAGGTGGACAGCGGCCTTATCAAGATTGAGCACGACCTCAACGACAACCTGCTGATCACCAGCACCACCGTTTACGGCCGTTCCACCAACGACTACGTGGTCACCAACCCCGACGACACCAAAGGCAACGTGGCCAACGGCTATGTCTGGCGCGGCATCAAGTCCCGGGCCTCGGTGACCGACAACCTGGCCACCCAGTTGGACCTGTCCGGCCATTACCAACTGGCCGGCATCACCAACCGCTTTGCACTGGGCATGGAGCTGGCCAAGGAAGAAACCGACGCCGACAGCTACAACGTCACCACCGGCGTCAACGGTTCCAACCAGTGCAGCGACGCCGGCATGCTCGAGGGTTACTTCTGTACGCCCCTGGCCAACCCCAACCCCAGCGATCCCTGGGTGGGTACCATCGTCAAGAACGGTACTCCTACCCTGACCCGTACCGACACCCGTTCCCTGTACGCTTTTAACACCACCGAGTTCAGCGACGCCTGGCTGCTGAGCCTGGGCCTGCGCTGGGACGACTACGACACCCAGAGCGAAAGCGCCAGTGCCGGTAGCCTGTCCAACAGCGACAGCTTCCTCAACTACCAGTTGGGCCTGGTCTACAAGCCCGCCGACAACGGCAGCCTGTACCTGTCCTGGGGCACCTCCTCCAATCCTCCCGGCACCTCCAACGGTGACGGCGCCGACCGCCTGTCCGGCAGCAATGACGATCTGGCCCCGGAAGATACCGAGAGCCTGGAATTGGGTACCAAGTGGGATCTGCTGGGCGAGCGCCTGTCATTGACCGCCGCCCTGTTCAGCATCGAGAAGGACAACGCCCGGGTAGCGGTGGAAGCCGGCCGCGGCGCCCCCCAGCAGAACGTGGGTAAGCAGAAGGTACAAGGGGTTGAGTTCGGGGTTTCCGGCAAGCTGACCGACAACTGGCAGCTGTTCGGCGGCTACACCTGGCTTGACAGCGAACTGGAAGCCAACGGCATCAACAGTCAGTACGACGGCAATCTGTTCCCCAACACCGCCAAGCACAGCGTCAGCCTCTTTACCAACTACGCCATCAGCGACGCTATCAAGGTGGGCGGCGGCGCCTATTACATGTCCAAGGTGTACGGCAACACCGCCAACACCCTCTATGTGCCCTCCTACTGGCGCTTTGACGCCATGGCCAGCTACGAGGTGAACCGCTTTGTCACCCTGCGCCTGAACGTGCAGAACCTGACCGACGAGCGTTACTTCGACAAGGCCTACGCGGCGCACTTTGCCACCGTCGCCCCGGGCCGCCTGGCCACCCTGACTGCTGACTTCAGCTTCTAAGCCGGGCACACTGGTATCGACCTGACAAAACACCGCCCCAGGGCGGTGTTTTTTTCATAAGGAGACTGACATGCTGATCGCCATCGACAATGTGCTCAGCAAGGACGAAGTGGCCCAATGCCGGGCGGTACTGGACGGCCTTGACTGGATTGACGGTAACCAAACCTCGGGGCCCCTGGCCGCCAGCCAAAAGCAGAACCAGCAGTTGTCCCGGGACGATGCCCAGGCCAACGAGGTGGGTAAGGCCATAGTGGAGCGGCTGCTGGCCGACCCGCGCTTTATTTCGGCGGCCCTGCCCCTGAAATTCTACCCGCCGCTGTTTAACCGCTACCAAGGCGGCCAGGCCTTTGGCAACCATATCGACAACGCCATTCGCCACACCCCGGACGGTATGGTGCGCACCGACTTGTCCGCCACCCTGTTCCTCACCGAGCCCGAGGACTACCAGGGGGGCGAATTGATCATCGAAGACACCTACGGCAGCCACAGCGTCAAGCTGGCCGCAGGCGCCCTGGTGCTCTACCCCTCCACCAGCCTGCACCGGGTAGAGCCCGTTACCCAGGGGGCCAGGACCAGCGCCTTCATGTGGCTGCAAAGCATGGTGCGGGACGAAGGCCAGCGCCGCCTGCTCTATGAGCTGGACGGCAGCATCCAGCGCCTGGCCGGCAGCCAGCACCCGGAAGTAACGGCCCTGACCGGCATCTACCACAATCTGGTGCGCCGCTGGGCAGACAGCTAAAACAAAGGGCGCCACTGGCGCCCTTTCACATCTCTGGCAGGCATCTGATGCGCCTGGCGTTGCTTCGGCTTTACTGCTCTTCGCCGGCCTTGTCCTTGCGCCGGCTAAGCATCATGCCGGGCAGCTTCATCAAATCCTTGCCCATATCCACCAGCAGCCGCGCCCGCGCCTTGCCCAGGCGCTGGTTGTCCCCCTGGTCCATGGGCAGTGGCCGGCATAGCCGCATGGCCTGCCAGCCAAGGCGGGCCGTTAATAGGCCGGCCCCCAAGCCCTGGGCGGCCCGCCCCGACACCTTACCCAGCAGATCGGCGCCGAAGGTACTCATACCGATATCCACCACCAGCTCAGACACCCCGGCATAGACCAGGTTGATAAAGACCTGGCGCACCAGCCTTACCCGGCTCCAATACCCCAAAGGCAGACCGTAGACCGCCGCCACTTCCCGCACCAGGCGCAGGTTGCGCCAGGCGATGATGGCCATGTCGGTGAGCGCCAGAGGGCTGACCGCCACCAGTACTGTGGCTTCCAGGGCGTAGCGGCGCACCAGGCGCTGGGCCTGGTCATCAAGGCCGGTCAGCACGTCCTGGCGAAAGCGCTGCTGCACTTCCTCGCCGCTGTCGTGGCTGCCCACTTCGGCCAGGAAGCGCTCCATCTGTGGGCTTTGGTGCAGGCCCCGCAGCTTCATGCTGCGCTCCAGCACCGTCAGGGTGCCGTCACCGGTGGCGGCCTGGGCCGCCTTGGCGCTGTCCCGCTCCAGGCGTTTTAAGGCCCGCAGGGCCCGCCACTCGCGAAAAAGCGCCCGCAACGCCCCCGCCCCCAACAACACAGTGGCCAGGGAAAACAGTACCGCCAGCACCGGCTGGTTTTGCCATAGGCCATAGAGCCAGTAGCCGGTCTGGCCCAATACCCCCAGCCCCAGGAAGGCCAGGCCCCAGCTAAGCCAGGGGCGCCGGCGGCTGGCAAGGGCCGCCTTGAGCTGCTGCTCAGGCTGGCCTTCGGGCTCGGCCTCAAAGCCGTCCTCTGGCACCTCTATCGCTAGGCGCAGGTTGGGCTGCTCTGGGCTGTCTTCCACCAGTACGGTCGGCCTTAGGGTCATAACATCTTGTCTCCAAGCAAAAAGGCCAGGGCCTTGTCCATCCGCAGATGGGCAAGGGGCGAGCGCAGCCCAAGAGGCGGGGCAAAACCCGGAAAAGCAAAGCCTTGGCGCTGCCAAAAATCGGCAGCCGGCAGGCTGGCCGGCACGTCCCCGGGGAAGAGGGTGACCTGGCGGCCATCTGCCAAGCGCCCCTTGAGGCAAGGCAGGGTCTGGCCGTCCAGTTGGCCCTTGCCGGCCTGGGTGGTGCACACCGCCGCCAGGGTTTCCACCCCCACGTCGATGCCGGCAAAGCGGATGGGCTCAAGGGCCGGGCCGATAAGTTCGCCAATCAGGCTGGTCAGGGCCGGGCGCTGGTCTGGGGTCAGGCGATCGGCCTGGGTGGCGGCAAAGAGCACCTTGTCGATACGGGGCGAAAAAAGCCGGGACAACAGGCCGCTCTGGCCGTATTGAAAGCTTTTCAGCACTTCGGTCAGGGCCAACTGCAAATCAAGGAAGGCGGCCCGGGAATGGTTGAGGGCGGCCAGGGTGTCCACCAGCACCACCTGGCGGTCCATGCTGGCAAAATGGTCCCGGTAGAAGCGTTTTACCACCTCGCTCTTGTACTGTTCAAAGACCTTGGCCAACTGGCGGTACAAAGGGGAGTCATCCGGCGCCCCCTGCCAGGGAAAAAAAGCCAATACCGGCGCGCCCTTGAGTTCGCCGGGCAGCAAAAAACGCCCCGGCTGCAGGTAATAAAGGCCCAGGCTGGCCCGAAAATCCTGCAACAAAGCGGCAAAGCGCTCCGCCAGCTGCTCGGTCTGTACCTCGTCGCTTTGCCCCTGGGCGCAGTAGGCCGTTGCATCCTGGCACCAGCTGGCGGCCAAATCGGCCCTGGGTTTTTGCGCCAGCAGTTTTTGCTGCTGGGCGCTCCACTGGCCGTAGTCCAGGTCCAACATCCCCAAATCCAGCAGCCATTCGCCGGGGTAGTCGACAATATCCAGCACCAGGGTCACCGGCTCCTTGATAAAGCCCCTGATGCCGGTGTCGGGCTGGTATTTGAGATGCAGGCGCAGCTCGCTGATGCCCTGGGTGGACGGAGCCCAGCCCGGCTGATCGGCCTGGAGCATGGCCAGGTTGTCCCGGTAGCGAAAGCGGGGCACCAAGGGGTGGGGCTGGGGCATTTCCTTGGCCCCCAGGTAGCGGCCCTCGGCCTGCACCGGGAAAAACGGCAGATGCCTTGGGGTGCCATGGAGCAGCTGGTCGGTCAGGGAGGTTATAAAGGCGGTCTTGCCTGCCTGGGACAGGCCGGTGACGGCCAGGCGCACATGTTGGTCAAGGCCGCGCTTGAGGGTGTCGGTGGCCGCCCTGGCCAGGGTCTTTAACGTGGAACTGTCGAGCATCCCTTTTCCCTATAAAGAGAGGGCGCCATCGGCGCCCTTTTTCACAGCCGGCTGATTTGCCGGTTTAGCTGGAATTCCGCTGAGGTCACATGACCTTCCAGGCTCCTGAGCCTATTTTCAAGGCGTTCGAACTGATCGTTCAGGTCCTTCATGGCCTGGCGCGGCGGCTCACCGGACTGCCAAACCTGGTTTTTCACCTGGATAGGCTTTTCCTTGCTGCCGTTGCTGGTGCTGGGGGCCTTTTCCAGGATAAACCACAGGGCCACATAGACCACCACGAAGAAGGTACCGGTGGTGAGCAAAGCGCCGGAGACCACCAACACTCGCACCAGCCAGGTTTCCATGTTGAAGTAGTGGGCCAGACCGGCGCAGACACCGCCAAGACGGGCTTCGTCGGGATAACGGTACAGATTGCCTCTTGTGCTGTTGCTCATTGCCCTTTCTCCTTCCTGCTGCGGTGACATCCTTGTCTCCTTAAGCCTTGTTGCGCCACTGGGGACTGTCTTCGTCCAGCAGGCGCTCCAGGGTGGCGATACGATCGGCCATCTTTTCAGCCTGTTGGGACAGCTGCACCAGTTGTGCCCTTTCGTCTTCGCTCAGCCCCTGCCCTACCTGGCGCTTACTGCGGTAGTGCAGGATGAGCCAGATGGGTGCCACGAAGATCATGAATATGATCAGGGGTACCGCGAATGCCCAGACTACATCCTCCATCACCTACTCCTTTTATTTTTTCTTGGCCATTTTGGCCTTCAGGGCGTCAAGCTCCTGGTTGACCTTTTCGTCGGCAGCCAGGGCAGCAAATTCGGCATCCAGGGACTTGCCCTTGCCAATATCATAAGATTCCACCTGGGCTTCGATATCGTCAATACGGCGCTCGTATTGTTCGAACTTGGCCATGGTGTCTTCCACCTTGCCGCCGTCAAAGCGCTTGCGCACGTCCAGGCGGGTCTGTGCCGATTGCTTGCGCAGCACTATGGCTTTTTGGCGGCTGCGGGCGTCGGTCAGTTTTTCGTTGAGCTGGGTGACTTCTTCGCTCAGCTTGGCGATGGACTCTTCCACATGGGTCAGTTCCGCCTGCAGACCGGCCATGGCTTCTTCGGCACGGCTTTTCTCAATCAGGGCACCCTTGGCCAGGTCTTCACGGTCCTTGGTCAGGGCCAGCTCGGCCTTGGCCTGCCAGTCGTTGGCCTTTTCGGCCAGTTTGGCGATACGCCTTTCCAGATCTTTACGCTCGGCCAGGGCTTTGGCAGACAGGGAGCGGACCTCCACCAGGGTGTCTTCCATTTCCTGAATGATCAGGCGTACCATTTTTTCGGGGTCTTCGGCCTTGTCCAGCAAGGCATTCAGGTTGGCATTCACGATGTCTGTGAAGCGAGAGAAAATACCCATTATCGTTTCCTCGTCTGATCTAAGGGAGTTCCTTGCTCTCCCTTATCCGAAAAGCGTGCCAACTTGGACAAAAGAATAACACACTGAATTTAAAAAGAAAATTTTGTTGGCGCCATGTTAACTAAATTGGATTATCATAGGTTCAACCACAATTTGGCGAAAATCACCACTCATGGCACCCAGAAAACACGACAACCTGCTCGGCCAGGCCAACAGCTTCCTTGAAGTGATAGAGCAGGTGTCCCGTGCGGCTCCCTTGAACAAGCCGGTGCTTATCATAGGAGAAAGGGGCACCGGCAAGGAACTGATTGCCGAGCGCCTGCACTTCCTGTCCAGCCGTTGGGATCAGAACTACCTCAAGCTCAACTGCGCCGCTCTTAACGAGAACCTGTTGGAGTCGGAACTGTTCGGCTACGAGCAAGGGGCCTTTACCGGCGCCGCCAAGCGCCACAGCGGCCGCTTCGAGCGGGCCGACGGCGGCACCCTGTTTTTGGACGAGCTGGCCAACACCTCCGGCCTTATCCAGGAAAAGCTGCTGCGGGTCATCGAATACGGGGAGTATGAACGGGTGGGGGGCTCCCAGACCCTCAAAGCGGACGTGCGCCTGATCTGTGCCACCAACGAAGACTTGCCCTCCTTGGCAGAGCGGGGCGCCTTTCGCGCCGATCTGTTGGATCGGCTGGCCTTTGATGTGATCACCCTGCCCCCCTTGCGGGAACGCCGCGACGACATCCTGCTGCTGGCCGAGCACTTTGCCATCAACATGGCCCGCCAGCTGGACCAGCCGCTCTTTTCCGGCTTTACCCGCAAGGCCCAGCAGCTGCTGCTGGACTATGAATGGCCCGGCAATATCCGTGAGCTTAAAAATGCCGTGGAGCGGTCGGTCTACCGCCACAACAACCCGGATTTGCCGGTACACCAGGTGGTGCTGGACCCCTTCGAGTCCCCCTGGCGGCCCAAGGGACAGGTGCGCACCGTCGACCGCCAGCCGGCCCCTGGGGCGCCAGCCCAGGCCAAGGGCGCCAGCCTCGGCGGTGACTTGGACTTCCCCTTGGATTTCAAGACCCTGACCCAGGAATTTGAGATCCAAGTGCTCAACGAGGCCCTCAAGGCCAACCAGTTCAACCAAAAGCGCAGCGCCGAGGCCCTGGGGCTGACCTATCACCAATTGCGGGGCATACTGCGTAAGTACGAGCTGCTGGACAAGGCAGAAGAGGGCTGAGCCGGGAGGGCGGATGCACGGCAGGTTTGGAAGGGACGGGGCAACAGTGGTAGAGTGCCGCTCCCGTTCTTTAACATCGATTCACGGCATGGGTTATGCTGGCTAATCGCGCCCTGATGTTGGGTATGTTGGGCATGGCCCTTTGCGCCTGTTCCGACAACCACAAAAGCCTGGTTCACCAGGGTCTGGTTTATTGCGCCGAAGGCAATCCCGAGACCTTCAACCCCCAGTTGGTGACCTCGGGTACCACAGCCGACGCCACGGCCAACCAGCTCTATGACAAGCTCATCGACATCGACGCCCAGACCGGCGAGGTGTTGCCGCGCCTGGCCAAGGCCTGGCACATGAGCCCGGACGGCCTGCGCTATACCTTTGAGTTGCGCCAAGGGGTGCATTTCCACCACACCGCCTACTTCAGCCCCAGCCGCGACTTCGATGCCGACGATGTGATTTTCAGCTTCCGCCGCCAGTGGGATAAGGACCATCCTTACCACCAGGTGTCCGGGGGCGAATACCCCTTCTTCGACGCCGTGGCCTTAGGAGGCCTGCTGCACGCCATCGAGCGCGACAACGACCACCAGGTCACCTTTGTGCTCAACAGGCCAGACGCCTCTTTCCTGTCCAACCTGGCCACCGACTACGCCATTATCCTCTCTGCCGAATACGGCCAGGCCCTGATGGAGCAAGGGGTGCCGGAGCGCATCGACACCCAGCCGGTGGGCACTGGCCCCTTCGTATTCGACAGCTACCGCAAGGACAGCTTTATCCGCTACAAGGCCAACCCCGACTACTGGGACGGCCAGGTGGCGGTCAATCCGCTGATCTTCGACATCACCAAGAAGAGCTCGCGGCGCCTGGCCAAGTTGGTCACCGGGGAATGTGACGTGACCGGCCTGCCCCTGGCCTCTGAGATAGGCGAGATCCAAAAGCACGACAACCTGCGCCTGCAATCCCAGCCGGGGCTGAACGTGGGCTTTTGGGCTTTCAATACCGAAAGGCCGCCCCTGAACAACCCCGACGTGCGCCGCGCCCTGGCCATGGCCATAGAACACGACACCATAATGCAGGCGGTGTTCTACGGCACCGGCTCTCCAGCCAACTCCTTGCTGCCCGCCAATTCCTGGGCCTACGACAAGGACTTGCCGCCCCTGAAACGGGACCTGGAGCAGGCCCGGAGCCTTTTGAAAAAGGCTGGCCTGGAAAACGGCTTTAGCCTGGATATCTGGGCCATGCCGGTATCCCGCTCCTATAACCCCAATGCCCGCAAGATGGCCGAACTTATCCAGTCGGACCTGGCAGCCGTCAATGTGCGGGTGCGCATCGTCACCTACGACTGGGCCAGTTTTCGCCGGCGCCTGGCCAGGGGCGAGCACGATTCGGTGCTGATTGGCTGGTCCGCCGATAACACAGACCCGGACAACTTCTTTACCCCTACCCTGTCCTGCTCGGCCATGGCCAGCGGCAACAACAGGGCCAACTGGTGTGACCCGGCCTTTGATACCCTGCTGGCCAAGGCCCTGCTGACCCCGGACCGGGAAGGGCGAAAGGCCTATTACCAGCAGGCCCAGGCCTACCTGGACCAGGCCATGCCGGTGGTGCCCCTGGCCCATGGCCTGCGTTTTCTGGCCAGCCAGAATGACATCGAAGGGGTGCAGCTCCATGCCTTTGGCGCCATCAACTTTGCCAAGGCCAGGAGGCTCAACTGATGCTGAGTTATGCCCTGCGCCGCCTAAACCTCTTTTTGATCACCTTCCTGCTGCTGGCCATGGTGGCCTTCAGCCTGACCCACCTGGGGCCAGGGGATCCCTTGAGCCACCTGGTCAACACCGACGGCCTGGGCCCCGGGCAAATCGAAGCCCTGCGCGCCCATTACCACCTGGACCAGGGCCTGGCGGTGCAGTTCTACCACTACCTTGGCCGTATCTTCAGCGGTGACTGGGGCTATTCCCTCAGTAACGGCGACCCGGTACTGGGAGCCTTGATGCGCACCCTGCCCGCCACCTTGGAGCTTATCCTGGCGGCCATGCTGCTGGCCCTGGTCATCGGCATTCCCACCGGCGCCTTTGCCGCCATGTACCGCAATTCCGCTACCGACTACACGGTGCAAGGGGTAGCCCTGGTGGGCTATTCCATCCCCATCTTCTGGTGGGCACTGCTGCTGATGATGCTGTTTTCCCTGAAGCTGGGCTGGCTGCCGGTGTCCGGGCGCCTGGGGCTCTTGTACGAGATCCCGGCCAAGACCGGCTTCTTGCTGGTGGATATCTGGCTGTCCAAGGTGCCCTACCGCTTTGAAGCCATGCGTGACGCCCTGGCCCACCTGGTAATGCCGACACTGGTGCTGGCCACAGTGCCCACCGCCGTGGTGACCCGCCTGACCCGCACCTCTTTGCGTGACGTGCTGAAAAAGAACTATATCCGCGCCGCCAGGGCCAGGGGCTGGTCCATGTGGCGGGTGGTGCGCAAGCACGGCCTGCACAACGCCCTGCTGCCAGTTGGCCGGATCCTCGGCCTGCAACTGGCGGCGCTGTTGTCAGGGGCCATCATCACCGAGAGCATCTTCGACTGGCCCGGTGTGGGAAACTACCTGGTCAACAGCATTTACTCGCGGGATTTTCCCGCCATCCAGGGTTGCCTGCTGATCCTGTCCACCTTCGTTATCCTGGTCAGCGTGGTGATCGATATCCTGTTCACCGCCTTGGACCCCTTGCATCGAAAGCGCCTCCATGCTGAGCCCTAACCTCTACACCGACGAGCGCATCCCCTCGCCCCTGGTCCAGACCTGGCGGGCCTTTCGCAAGAGCCCCCAGGCCATGGTGGGGCTCTACCTGATGGGGCTGCTGCTGATCGCCACCGTTTTTGGCCCCCTGCTAGCGCCCTTCGACCCCGAAGTACAGCACCCCGACGCCCTCTTGGTGCCGCCGTCCTGGGCCCAGGCCGGCCACGTGGACTTTTTTGTCGGCACTGACGACTTGGGCCGGGATCTGTTGTCCAGGCTGCTGCACGGCGCCCACTTGACCTTCGGCTCGGCGCTGCTGGTGGTGACCGCTGCGGCCCTTATCGGGGTGGTACTGGGGGCCATTTCCGGCACCCTCAAGGGCTTGCAGGGCTCCATACTGCACCATTTCCTCGACACCCTGCTGTCCATCCCATCGGTGCTGCTGGCCATCACCTTCGTGGCCATACAGGGCCCAGGGCTGGGAGCGGCGCTGTTGGCGGTATGGCTGGCGCTGGTGCCCCAGTTTATCCGGGTCACCCACGACGCCGTGGCCGCCGAGATGGAAAAGGAATATGTGGTGGCGGCGCGCATGGACGGGGTGGGCAGGCTGCGCCTGTTGTGGGACGTTATCCTGCCCAACGTCGCCGACACCATAGTGCACCAGTACGCCCTGGGGCTGTCGGCGGCGGTGCTGGACATCAGCGCCCTGGGCTTTTTGAACCTGGGCGCCCAGGCCCCCTTGCCCGAATGGGGAGCCATGCTGGCCGGCGCTACGGACCTGGCCTATATGGCGCCCTGGACAGTGACCCTGCCCGGGGTTGCCATACTTACCACTATGATCGCCATTAACCTGGTGGGTGACGGCCTGCGCCAGGCCCTTAACGCCCGTCTGGAGCAATAACCATGAGCGCCCTGCTGGACATCCGTAACCTGACCATAGAGCTGGAAACCCCCCAGGGGCGGGTCCAGGCGGTGGAAAAGGTCAACCTGCTTATCAATGAAGGGGAGATCCAGGGCCTGGTCGGGGAATCGGGCTCGGGTAAGTCCCTGGTGGCCAAGGCCATACTGGGGCTGCAAAGCGACAGCTGGCATGTCCATGCCGACCGCATGCATTGGAAAGGGGTTGAGCTGTCCGACCTGCCCCTGGACGACAGGCGCGAGCTGATCGGCCGCGAGCTGGGCTTTATCTTCCAAGAGCCCATGAGCTGTCTGGACCCCATGCTCAGCATCAAGGAACAGCTCACCGAAGTGCTGCCCCACCACCAATGCCCCCTGCCCTATTGGAACCTCTATGGCCGGCGCCGCTGGCGGGCCGGTGAAGCCAAGGCGCTGCTGCACAAGGTGGGCATCACCCAGCACAAGAGGGTGCTGGACAGCTACCCCCACGAATTATCCGAGGGGCTTTGCCAGAAGGTGATGATCGCCATGGCCATCGCCAGCGGCCCCAAGCTGCTCATCGCCGACGAGCCCACAGCCCAGATGGAAGCCACCACAGAAGCGCGGATCTTCAGCCTGCTGGCCAAGCTCAACCAGCTTGGCAACATGTCGGTGCTGCTGATCACCCACGACCTGGAGTCCATCATCAAGTGGAGCCACGCCATTACCGTGATGTACTCGGGCCAGACAGTGGAAGCGGGCCCCACCCAGAGCATTCTCAGCCGGCCCCACCATCCCTATACCGAGGCGCTGCTGCGCTCCATTCCCCACTTTGGTGAGGGGCTGGAACACAAGTGCCACCTTCATACCCTGCCCGGCGCCATACCGCCCTTGCAGCACCTGCCCATCGGCTGCCGCCTGGGGCCGCGCTGCCCAAGGGCCCAGCGCAAATGCGTGGAAAAACCCCTGGTCAAAGACGTCAAGGGCCACCGCTTTGCCTGCCACTACCCCATCAATATGGAGGACTGAGGGTGCCGCTGTTAGAGGTAACCGATCTTTCCAAGACCTTCGTCAACCGCCGGGGGCTGTTCAAGCGCGAGACCATAGAGGCGGTGGCGCCCCTGAGTTTTAGCCTGGAAGCGGGCCAGACCCTGGCCATCTGCGGCGAAACCGGGTCGGGCAAGACCACTGTGGCCAAGCTGTTGGTGGGGGCCGAAGTGCCCACCACCGGTGTGGTCAAGCTGGGGGATGAGCCCCTCGCCCTGCATTCGGCCGAGTCTTGCCGCTCTATCCGCATGATTTTCCAAGACCCATCCACGTCCCTCAACCCCAGGGTGACGGTGGGCCGCCAGCTCGAAGAGCCCCTTAAGCTCAATACCACCCTCACCGCCGCCCAGCGCCAGGCCAAGATTGAGGCCACCCTGGTGCGGGTAGGGTTGCTGGCCGAACATGCCGACTACTACCCCCATATGATCTCCGGTGGCCAGAAGCAGCGGGTGGCTTTGGCCCGGGCCCTGATCCTGGGCCCCAAGGTGCTGGTCTGTGACGAAGCCCTGGCAGCCCTGGATGTGTCCCTGCGCGGCCAGATCCTCAACTTCCTGCTGGACGAGCAGCGCAAACAGCAGCTGGGCTATGTGTTCGTGTCCCACAACATGGGCATAGTGCAGCACATCTCCGACTATGTGCTGATCATGCACCACGGCCAGGTGGTGGAGCGGGGGCCGACCAAAGAGGTCTTTAGCAACCCCCAGCATGAGGTCACCAAGCGCATGCTGATGGCCCAGAACCTCTGGGGCAATTGAAAAAGGCCGCGAATGCGGCCTTTTTTATTATGCGGCGAAGCGCACCGGGCTGGGTTTGAGCAGCCGCCGGATCAGGCTGATGTCGCAGCTGCCCTGGCTGGCCAGGATCAGGCTGCGGCCAAGGGCCAGGGCCTTTTTCTCGGCATCGCTGCGCTGGGCGTCGTCCAGGCTGGTGATGTCCGCCACATGGGCCAGGCCCAGGGTGCGGCGGATAAGCTCGCAGCCGGCATAGCCCAGGGCGTCGCGTTGCACCTGGGCCAGGAAACGGCTCTGATAACCTTCGCTGGCCAGACCCGGGTCCTGGGTACCGGCCAGCAGGGTGCGAAAACGGCTCTCGAACAGGTCCCAGAAGCTCAGGCTTTCCTCTTCCAGCCAGTCGGCGTAGTCGTTGTTACCCAAGGTCTTGTGGCGGCACCAGGCCAGCAGCAGGTTACCGATCACCGAGCCCACGTCAAAGCCGATGGGGCCGAAGAAACCGAATTCGGCATCGATCACCTTCAGCTCACCAGGCCCTGAGAATACCGAGCCCGAGTGCACGTCGCCGTGCAGCAGGGATTGGGGGCAGGACAGGAAGCGGGCCTTAAGCTCGGCCACCGCGTCCAGCAGCATCACGTCCTGCCACAGCTCCTCGGCCAGGGGCCGGGTGGCGGGGAAGATATCGTTACGCTCGTGCTCACGGAAGGGGTCGGTAAAGAACAAGTCTTCGGTGATTTGGCACAGCTCCGGGTTGGTAAAGTTCTGCACCAGTGCCTTTTTGGCCTGGGCCGCCAAGGCAAAATCGGAATAGGCGTAGAGGCTGTCGGCCAGGTAACGGGCCAAGTCTTCGGCCAGGTTATCGACTTTTTCCACGTCGATAAGGCGTTTACGCAGCAACACCAGGTGCGACAGGTCCTCTTGCACCATGGCGTATTTTTCCAGGTCAAAATCCAGCACCTTGACCACCAGATCCGGGGCAACCTTGGCATGGGCCTGCAGGGTTTCGGCCTCGATACGGGCCCGGTCCAGGGTCAAGGGCCAGGACTCACCCACACAGCGGGCATAAGGCAAGGCCTGCTTGACGATAAGGCTGCGCTCGGGGGTGGACAACTGGAACACCAGGTTCAGGTTGCCGTCGCCAATCTCATGGCTACTGACCTGGGCCTCGTTTGGGAAAAAGCCCTTGGCTTTGGCAAAGTCGATGGCGGCAAGGCTATCAAACACCTGATAGGACATGGCGCTACTCCGGGACATTCATGGACACCCAGAAATTTAAACGCAAAAACGTTTAGACGTCTACACCTCTCTTTCGGGAAATGCGACAATCCGGTTTTTACGGTGACAGACTGCCTTCTTATGACCCTCAGACAAGCTACCGCCCTTCGCTACCAAGACGGCCAACTGCAGATCCTTGACCAGCGCGCCCTGCCCGGCCGCCAACAATGGCTGACGGTACAGAGCACCGAGCACCTGGTGGAGCTGATCAAGAGCCTGGCCATACGCGGTGCGCCCCTTATCGGCATTGCCGCCGTGCTCTATCTGGCAGTGCTGGCCCGCCAGGGCCTGGCGCTCGAGGCCCTTCGCCAAACCAGCCAGGTACTGCGCCAAAGCCGGCCGACGGCGGTCAACCTGATGAATCTTCTGGACCGCATCAACCCGGTGCTGGACCAGGGCGCCGAGCAGGTGGAAGCGGCAGCCTTGGCCCTGTTCGATGAGGACCTGGCCCTGTGCGACGCCATTGCCGAAGCGGGCCTGCCCCTTATCAAACCCGGCATGCGCATCCTCACCCATTGCAACACCGGCGGCCTGCCCACCGCCGGGCGCGGCACCGCCCTTGGCATCATCACCCGGGCCCAGGAAGCGGGGTTGGGCCCCTTCGTGTGGGTGGATGAAACCCGCCCCCTGCTGCAAGGAGCCAGGCTCACCGCCTATGAACTCAAGGCGGCCGGGGTTGCTCATCGCCTGCAGGTGGACAGCGCCGCCGCCAGCCTCTTTGCCGACGGCCAGGTGGACCTGGTGTTGGTAGGGGCCGACCGTATCGCCGCCAACGGCGACACCGCCAACAAGGTCGGCACCCTGATGCTGGCGGTGCTGGCCAAACATTACGGGGTGCCCTTTTACATCGCCGCCCCCTGGACCACGGTAGACCCGGCCTGCCCCGGCGCTGGCGCCATCCCCATCGAAGACAGGGACGGCAGCGAAGTCTGCCAATTGGGCGAGCAGCAACTGGCGCCCGCCGACACCCAGACCTACAATCCGGGTTTCGATGTCACACCGGCCGACCTTATCAGCGGCTGGGTGACCGACCGGGGCCTTATCACCGACCCCGGTGCCTTTATCGCCTAACCAAGGAAAGCGCCATGAAGAAAGGACTCTGCCTGACCCTGCTCTGCCTCGGCGGCTGCGCCAGCCTGCCCCCAGGTGATGCCCAGCATCGCTACCTGGCGGCCATTGCCGATGCCGCCGTCATTACCCCCCAGGAAGCCGCGCCCCTGGCCAGCCCTGCGGCGGGCAAGATCAAGGTAGTGACCTGGAGCAAGTATCCAGGCAGCTTTGAACCGGGCAAGACCTTGACCCTGGATTGGGGGGAAACCTGGGTAACCTTGGATGGCGCCGTGCAGGGCTTTTGCCGCCGCTACGGCGATAAGCGCCTGGGCACCCAGGCCCTGCTGGGCCTGCCGCCAGAGCCACAGCAGGCCCGCAGCTTCGTTACCCTGGAAGTGGACTCGGCGCTGCTGTTTCGGCCCTGCGCCGACCCCAGCCTAGGCCAGAGCCAATGCGGCGCCGACTTTCCCAAAACGGTCAGCCAGGCCCACAAGGCCTGGTACGCCGGCCAGACAGCGGCGTCCTATCAGGATGGCGGCTTTCCCTGGACCCGCCTTGGCTACACCTATAACTACAACGCCGGGGCCAGCCCGGTGGGCCCCACCGAATTGGTGATCCCCAAAGGCAGCCAGGTGCAGGTGCTGGCGGTAACCCCCACCCAGCAGTACTGCCAGTAAGGCAATAAAAAAGGCGCCCTAGGCGCCTTTTCTCATGCCGCGTCGATAAAGTTCGACGCTACCGGATCCCCGGTGTGCTGGGCCACCCAGCCGTCGGGGTTGGTAAACAGGCGCACCGCCACAAAGTAGGGCTCAAGGCCCATATCGAACCAATGGCGGGTACCGGCCGGCACCGACAGAAAATCCCCTTGGGTGCAGGTCAGGGCATAGACATGGTGGTTAAGGTGCAGATAGAAGATGCCGGAGCCGGCGGCAAAAAAGCGCACCTCATCTTCGCTGTGGATATGCTCGTCCAGAAACTTGCGGCGCAGTTCGCCGGCATTGGGGTTGTCCGGCTGTAGCGACACCACATCCACACTCTGATAGCCCCCCTGCTGCTGCCAGTTGGCGATGGCGTCCTGGTAGCAGGCCATCACCGCCTCCGGGCTCAGATCGTCCAGAGGCCGGGTGGCCAGGTGCTGGTAGTCGATACCGACGGCGGCCAGCTTCTCACCTATGACGGCGCTGTCGGTCCAGCTGCCAAGTTCGATGCCGTTCTCACTGCACAGGGTCAGGATGGTCATAGGGTTACCTCGTCAAAGTTGTGGGCCAGAGCATAACCCTCAGCGGCCTGGGTACCGGGTCTGACCAGCTGGCAGGTGGCAAAACCGGCCTGGCGCGCCGCCGCCAGCTCTTCCTTGATATCGGACAGGAACAGGATCTGGTCGGCCGGCAAGGCCAGGGCCTTGGCGATATTGTGGTAGCTGCCCTCTTCCCGCTTGTGGCCGATGCGGGTGTCGAAGTTGGCTTCGAACAACCCTTGCAGGTCGCCGGCGTCCGAGTAGCCGAACAGCAGCTGCTGGGCGGCCACCGAGCCGGACGAATACACCGCCAGGCGCAGCCCCTGTTCGCGCCAGCGGCCAAGGGCGGCGGGCACCTCGGGATAGAGGTGACCGGTGAAGTCCCCCTGTTGGTAACCCTGGCGCCAGATAAGCCCCTGCAGGGTCTTAAGGGCGGTGACCTTTTTGTCTTGGTCTATCCAGCGGATAAGGGCGGCTATCTGGCCCTGGATGTCATCGGCGCCGAGGCCCGCCTCCTGGCTGACGGCGGCCAGGGCTTCGGCCACGGCCGGCTCCTGGGCCTGGTTGGTGACGAAGTCGGCCATCCGCGCCCTGGCGTAGGGGAACAGCACCTTATGTACAAACTGGATGTCGGTGGTGGTGCCTTCCACGTCCATGACCACGGCCTTGATCATCGGCGGTACTCCCATTCGCATTGCAACAAGAACTCCAGCCCTTCCAGGTGGCGCCAGGCCTCCTGGGGGCTGTCCCCGAAGGCATAAAGGCCATGGCCCTTTAACAGCAGGCCGCCGACAAAGGGCTTATCCAGGTAGCGCTGGCGGATCTGTGCGGCCAGGGCCGGCATGTCCTGGCTGTTGTCAAAACAGGGGATCTCCAGAGGCTCCAAATGGCTGGTCACTCCCTTGATGGCCTTTTGCATCTCATAACCGGTGAGCCAGAGGCTGTCCCCCTCGGTGCGCCGCGACAGCAGGGTGGACGCCACCGAATGAGTGTGGAATACCGCCTGAATACCGGGGTCGGCGCCGTAGAGGGCACAATGGACCAAGGTTTCGGCGCTGGGCTTGGGGCCAGCCAGCACCTGGCCGGCCAGGTTGACCGTGACCAGGTCCTGCTCGCCAAGCTTGGCCTTGTCCACCCCTGAGGCGGTGATCAGGCAGCGCTCGGCGTCCAGGCGCACCGACAGGTTGCCGCCGGTGGCCGGCAGCCAATGCCTTGCGGCGGCTTCGTTGCAGTAGTGCAGCAGGGTCGAGATCAGTCCCGGCTGGGACATAGGCACTCCATTTGGACAGATAGACGTCTAAGTTGCCAAATCCTAGCATTCTGCTACCCTGTCGCCAAATCCTTTTCCCGGGCCTGACGCCGTGACCATTGCCTCCAAACTGCCCGCCACCGGCACCACCATTTTCACCCGCATGTCGGCCCTGGCCGCCCAGTTTGGCGCCTTGAACCTGTCCCAGGGCTTTCCCGACTTCCCCCCGGACCAGCGCCTGTTGCAGCGGGCCGCCGACGCCGTACTGCACGGCAACAACCAGTACGCCCCCATGGCCGGCTTGCCGGCCCTGCAAGAGGCCATTGCCCAGGTGGTCAGCCGCCACTATGGCCGCATCCTGTCGGCCGCCCAGGAAGTGACCGTCACCAGCGGCGCCTCGGAGGCGATTTTCGATGCCATCGCCGCCCTGGTGCACCCCGGCGACGAGGTGATCCTGTTCGACCCGGCCTATGACCTTTACGAGCCGGCGGTGCTGCTGGCCGGTGGCCGCTGCAAACGCCTTACCCTCCATGCCCCGGATTTTCGCCCGGACTGGCAGGCCTTTGCGGCACTGCTGAGCCCCAAGACCCGGCTGGTGCTTATTAACAGCCCCCACAATCCCACCGGCGCCTGCTGGCAACCGGCGGATTTGGACGCCCTCTGGCAGGCCATTGCGCCCCTGGACACCCTGGTGCTGTCCGACGAGGTCTACGAATTCATCCACTTTGGTGAGCAGGCCCTGAGCGTTAATAGCCACCCTGCTCTTCGCGAGCGCAGCCTGGTGGTGTCCTCTTTCGGCAAGAGCTTTCATTTGACCGGTTGGAAGCTGGGTTATGCCATAGCGCCGCCAGCCCTGACCGCCGAGCTTCGCAAGGTCCACCAGTACGTGACCTTCTGCACCACCCACCCCCTGCAAACCGCCATTGCCGGCCACCTCGAAGCCCTGCCGGAAGAAACCTTCGCCCTGGCCGATTTTTACCGCGCCAAGCGCGATCGGCTGCGCCAGGCCCTGGCCGGCAGCCGCTTTAGGCTGCTGCCCTGCCAGGGCACCTACTTTCAGCTGCTGGACTACAGCGCCATCAGCGACGAAGACGACCTGGCCTTTTGTGAGCGGCTGGTCAAGGAGGTCGGGGTGGCCGCCATTCCCATCAGCGTCTTCTACGAGACGCCGCCGGCCGGCCAGCGCCTTATCCGCCTCTGCTTTGCCAAGGAAGACGCCACCTTGCTAGAGGCCGCCCGCCGGCTCTGCCAGCTGTAAAAAAAGGCCGCATCAGCGGCCTTTTTTATGACTTGAGAAAAGCATACCCGTCAGTGGGGCTGTTGCCAGGCCTCGGTGCCGTACAGGGGCACGGTGGAAATGGCATGGTGGGTGCTGCCCTGGGTTTCCTTGGTGGAATAGGACAGGTAAATCAGGCTCTGATGCTCGGCGTCCCAAATACGGCGCACTTTCAGGGATTTAAAGAGCACCGACAACGACTCTTTGAACACCGACTCGCCGGACTTGGATCTGTCGATGCCTTTGAGCATGGCGGCGGTGATGGGGCCGGTCTGGCGACAGGCGATGGACATGTCCGAGGGGTCAGAGAAGCTCAGGTCGTCCTCCACATGGGCCACATGGCAGGTCACACCGGGGATCTTGGGGTCGGTAAAGCCCTTTACCACCACGTCCTTGGTGGTAAACCAGCCCAGGGATACCCGGGCGCTGTCGTCGCTGCAGCCACTGGCCAGCAGCACCAGGGCCAAGGCGCCTATCAAGGTCTTTTGCATCGTTCTCTCCCTAATAAAAACCCCGGCAAGCCGGGGTTTTTCATCAACCGTTGCTGAGGTTGAGGTATTTGACTTCAGCCACCTTGCGAAGGGCATCGATGAACTGGCGGTTGGCGGCGTCGGCACGCTGCTTGGCCAGTTGCTGCTGCCACATCTGGATGATGAACTGGTCCTGCTCGGTGGGCTGGTACGGATGTACCGCCTTGACCTTGACCACGGCGCTGTCGCCACTGGCCAGGGTCACCAGCTCGGCATTGCCGGGCTGCTGGTCGAAGGCGCTGCGCACTATGGCGGGGGCGGCCTTGGTATCGTTACGAGCAAGAGCGTCCAGGGTCTCTTCGGACAGCTTGTTGTCGGCCAGGAAGCCGCTGACGTCTTCACCGGCGTTAAGCTTGTCCAGCAGAGCCTGGGCCAGCTCCTCGGCCTTGGCCTTGGCACGCTCGCTGCGGATAGCAGTGGCTATCTCGCCTTTGACTTCATCCAGGGCCTTGCGGTGGGCTTCTTTGTAGTCGCTGGCAACCAGCGCCACTATGTGTTCGGGACCCACTTCCAGCAGCCCGGAGGGGCGACGGTCAAGCTTGACGCTGTCAGAGAACACCGCGTCAAGTACAGAGCCGTTGCTCAGTGCCGCCGGTGGGGCGCTACGGGCAAACAGCGGGACATGCTTAACCTCAACACCGATATTCTTAGCCGCTTCAGCCAAGGGCAGTTCGAAGGCGTCCTGCTCTAGCTTGCTTTGCTTTTCATAGAACAGCGCATCGGCGGCCTTTTTGACCAGCAGTGTCTTGATGCTGTCCTTAACCTCGGCCAGGCCCTTGACGGTGCCCATCTCGATACCGGTCAGCTTGATCAGGTGATAGCCGTAGGTGGATTCAACCGGACCAGCGATGTCCCCTTCTTTGGCAATGGCAAAGAGGGCCTTGTCGAAGTCGCCTTTGTATACGCCCGGCTCGATCCAGCCCAGGTCACCGCCTTTCTCGGCGCTGAGGGTGTCGGTGGATTCGGTTTTGGCCACTTCGGCAAAATCCTTACCGCCTTGGATGGCCTTGAGGGCGGCCTCGGCCTTGGCTTTGGCGTCGTCACCGGTGAACAGAATATGGGAAGCCTGACGCTTCTCGGGGCGACGGAACTGGTTGGTGTTGTCCTGGTAGTAGCTTTGGATCTGTTCGTCGGTAACGGTGACGCCGGCTTTGAGATCGTCGGCGTTCAGTTCCACGTAATCCACAGCCACCTGCTCCGGGGCCATATAGCCTTGGGGCTCGCTGTCGTAGCGGGCCTGGATGTCTTCGTCGCTGACCTCGATGGTGGCCAGGAAGTCGCTGGCCTTGACGGTGACCGCCATGGCGTCACGGCTCTGCCGGCTGGCAGCATAGAGGTCCTTGGCTTCATCGGGCATCACGAAGGCAGACGCCAGCACACCGTCAACGAACTGTTGGCGGGCCAGGTCGGCACGCATCATTTCCGAGAAGCGGCTGGGGCTCATGCCCTGGTTACGCAGCACCGCCAGGTAACGCTCGTTGTCGAAGTTGCCGGCGATCTGGAAGGCAGGGATGTCACGGATGGCGGCCTTGACCTGCTCGTCGGACACCCGCAGACCCATTTCGCTGATGGCGTCGGCCATCAGGTGCTGGTTGATCAGCTGCTCCAGGGCACCACGACGAATTTCGTTAAGAAAGGCTTCGTTGCCGGCCAGTTGGCTGAACATGTCGGCGTTTTGGGATTCCAGGCGGGCCCGCTCGTTCTGGTAGGCCCGGTTCAGCTCGACGCGGCTGATGGACTGACCATTGACCTCAGCTGCCGCGTTGCCGTTAGGCCCGCCACTGAGATAGGAGTACACACCTGTCAGGGCGAAGGAAAGGATGATGAGCCCAAGGATGATTTTAACAATCCAGCTCTGCGATCCTTCCCGGATCTGTTCCATCATCTTGATTTGTCTCTCTTATATAAAAAAAGCGCATCACCTACATGATGCGCCTTTTAGGCTTTGGCGGAGTGGACGGGACTCGAACCCGCGACCCCCGGCGTGACAGGCCGGTATTCTAACCGACTGAACTACCACTCCTCACATTCCTGGGCGCTGAAGGTCATGGACCCTTTTGCCGCGCCCGGGCAGGCGTCTTAGTTTACGGAGTCTTTCAGCGCTTTACCGGCCTTGAAGGACGGGATTTTAGCAGCAGCGATGTTGATGGTGGCACCAGTCTGGGGGTTACGGCCAGAACGGGCAGCACGCTCACGTACGGAGAAAGTACCGAAACCGACCAGAGCAACAGAATCGCCGTCTTTCAGGGACTCAGTTACGGCGTCGGTGAACGCATCCAGTGCACGAGCAGCAGCAGCTTTGGAAATATCAGCACCTGCGGCAATTTTATCGATCAGTTGTGATTTATTCACAATATCATCCCCTTCAATTGTTATTTTTGCTCCGCAGTTAAAATCTCCCAGAAACTGCGGCCTAGCGGAGGTTTTATATCAAGCCTGTTAGCCCAGTGCAAGCATACCAAAGTATGCTCTTTCAGTCGGCAAACCCTGGCAGAACAGGCCCTCCAGCCTAGCGACCAAGCTTAGGCTATACCAGAGCGGTCGCTAGTGGAAAGCCCTCAAACGCAAAAAGTCGTCTTCAGGCCGCACTTTGTGGCGAAAAGCCGGCCGGATCCTCTGCCAACGCCAGTTTCAGCACGTCGTCAATCCATTTTACCGGGTGGATCACCAGGTCCTGTTTGACGTTTTCCGGTATCTCTTCCAGGTCTCGTTCATTTTCATAAGGAATAAGCACCTGCTTGATACCGCCGCGATGAGCCGCCAACAGCTTCTCTTTAAGGCCACCGATGCGCAGCACTTCCCCACGCAGGGTAATTTCCCCTGTCATGGCCACATCGGCCCTGACCGGGTTACCGGTCAGGCTGGACACCAAGGCGGTGCACATGGCAATACCGGCGGACGGGCCGTCCTTAGGAGTGGCCCCTTCCGGCACGTGGATGTGGATATCCCGCTTTTCATGAAAATCGCTGTTGATACGCAGCTTCTCGGCACGGGAACGCACCACCGTCATGGCCGCCTGGATGGACTCTTTCATCACGTCGCCCAAGGAGCCGGTGTAGGTCAGCTTGCCCTTGCCGGGCACGCTGGCCGCCTCTATGGTCAGCAGATCGCCGCCCACTTCGGTCCAGGCCAGGCCGGTGACCTGGCCGATACGGTTTTCGTCGTCGGCACGGCCGTAGTCAAAGCGCATCACCCCCAAGAAATCGTGGAGGTTGTCACCATCGATGGTGACGGTGTTGATGTCTTTTTCCAGCAACAGCTTTTTCACCGCCTTACGGCACAGGGTGGACAGCTCACGCTCAAGGTTACGGACACCGGCTTCCCGGGTGTAGTAACGGATGATGCCGATAATGGCGCTGTCTTCCACCACCAGTTCGCCCTTCTTCAGGCCGTTACGGCCGATTTGCTTGGGCAGCAGGTGGTTGCGGGCGATGTTGAGCTTCTCGTCCTCGGTGTAACCGGACAGGCGAATGACTTCCATCCTATCCAGCAGCGGGCCTGGGATATTCATGGAGTTGGAGGTGGCCACGAACATCACGTCGGACAGATCGTAATCCACTTCCAGGTAATGGTCGGCGAAGGTGGCGTTCTGTTCCGGGTCCAGCACTTCCAGCAGGGCCGAGGCCGGGTCGCCGCGCATGTCGGAGGCCATCTTGTCGATTTCATCGAGCAGGAACAGCGGGTTGCGCACCCCTACCTTGGACATCTTCTGAATGAGCTTGCCGGGCATGGAGCCGATATAGGTACGGCGGTGACCGCGAATTTCCGCTTCGTCACGCACCCCGCCCAGGGCGACCCGCACGTATTTGCGGCCGGTGGCCTTGGCGATGGACTGGCCCAGGGAGGTTTTACCCACCCCCGGCGGCCCTACCAGGCACAGGATGGGACCCTTGAGCTTGCTGGAGCGGGCTTGCACCGCCAGGTACTCGAGGATCCGTTCCTTGACCTTCTCCAAGCCGAAATGGTCGGCATTGAGGATCTCTTCGGCCTTGGCGATGTCTTTTTTAACCTTGGTTTTCTTGGACCAGGGCACCGACACCAGCCAGTCGATGTAGGAGCGTACCACTGTGGCTTCCGCCGACATGGGAGACATCATCTTGAGCTTGGACAGCTCGCTGCTGGCCTTGGTGCGCACTTCCTCGGGCATGCCGGCTTCGTCAATCTTGCGCTGCAGGCCTTCGAACTCGTCCGGGGTATCTTCCAGCTCACCCAGCTCTTTTTGGATAGCCTTCATCTGTTCGTTGAGGTAGTACTCCCGCTGGCTTTTTTCCATCTGCTTTTTGACGCGGTTGCGGATGCGCTTTTCGATCTGCAGCAGGTCGATTTCGCTTTCCATCAGCCCCAGCAGGTATTCGATGCGCTCACCCACGGGGATGATTTCCAGCACCTTCTGCTTTTCGTCCAGCTTGATGGGCATATGGGCCGCCATGGTATCGGCCAGGCGCGCCGGCTCGTCGATACCGGACAGGGAGGTCAGCACCTCGGGCGGGATCTTCTTGTTGAGCTTGATATAGCCTTCAAACTGATTGATGGCGGTGCGCAGCAGCACCTCCTGCTCCTGCTCCTCTATGGGAGTGGACTCCAGGAAGGTGACTTCGCCGTGCAGGTAGTCGTCGTCGGTTTGCAGGCTGTCGATGCGGGCCCGCTGGTTGCCTTCCACCAGCACCTTGACGGTGCCGTCGGGCAGTTTGAGCATCTGCAGGATAGTGGCAACGGTACCGACTTCGTAGATGTCGGCCAGTTCAGGATCATCCAGCTCGGCGTCTTTTTGGGCCACCAGGAACACTTGCTTGTCCTGGGCCATGGCTGCTTCCAGGCAGTTGACCGACTTGTCGCGGCCCACAAACAGGGGGATCACCATGTAGGGATAGACCACCACATCACGCAGTGGCAGTACGGGAATTTGGATGCGTTCTGAACGCTCAAGAGTCATGCGGATCTCCAGGGGAGGCTGATAGGCTCAAGATGGGGATTGGTGTGACGGATTTCAAGAAAAAAACGGGGCTTTCGCCCCGTTTTTTAGTTGGAAGACGCGACCTTGTCTTCCGAGCGGTAAATCAGGATGGGTTTGGACTCGCCGCGGATCACGGTTTCGTCTACCACTACCTTGTCTACGTTCTCGACGCTGGGCAGTTCGTACATGGTGTCCAGCAGCACCCCTTCGACGATGGAACGCAGGCCACGGGCACCGGTCTTGCGTTCCATGGCCTTCTTGGCGATGGCCTTGAGGGCGTCCTCGCGGAACTCCAGGTCGGCCCCTTCCAGGCTGAACAAGGCCTGGTATTGCTTGGTCAGGGCGTTCTTGGGCTCGGACAGGATCTGCACCAGGGCCGACTCGTCCAGCTCGTCCAGGGTGGCCACCACCGGCAGACGGCCGATGAATTCGGGGATAAGGCCGTATTTGACCAGATCCTCGGGCTCTACCTTGCGGAACAGCTCGGAGATGGACGCCTTGTCCTTGTCCCCTTTGACCTCGGCACCGAAACCGATGCCTTTGGAGGTGGCGGTGCGGCCATCGACAATCTTGTCGAGGCCGGCAAAGGCGCCGCCGCAGATAAAGAGGATCTTGGAGGTGTCCACCTGCAGGAATTCCTGCTGGGGATGCTTGCGTCCGCCCTGGGGTGGAACCGCCGCCACAGTGCCTTCAATCAGCTTCAACAGGGCCTGCTGCACCCCTTCACCGGACACGTCACGGGTGATGGAGGGGTTGTCGGACTTGCGGGAGATCTTGTCAATCTCGTCGATATAGACGATGCCGCGCTGGGCCTTGTCGATATCGTAGTCACACTTTTGCAGCAGCTTCTGGATGATGTTCTCCACGTCCTCGCCCACATAACCGGCTTCGGTCAGGGTGGTGGCATCGGCCATGGTGAAGGGGACATCCAGCAGGCGGGCCAGGGTCTCGGCCAGCAGCGTCTTACCGGAGCCGGTGGGGCCGATCAGCAAGATGTTGCTCTTGCCCAGTTCCACGTCGTCGTGGCTGGGATTGCGCAGGCGCTTGTAGTGGTTGTAAACGGCAACCGCCAGTACTTTCTTGGCATGGTCCTGGCCAATGACGAAATCATCCAGGTGATTACGTATTTCTTTTGGCGTGGGCAGGCTGTCCTTGGCCTGGCGCGGGGCGATTTCCTTTATCTCTTCACGGATGATGTCGTTGCACAAATCAACGCACTCATCGCAGATGAAGACAGACGGGCCCGCAATCAGCTTGCGGACCTCGTGCTGGCTTTTGCCGCAAAAGGAGCAGTACAACAGCTTACCGTCGCCACCGCCTTTAGAGCTTTCAGTCATTGCTTACCTCGTGCAGTGCAGGCCCAAGCCTGCCCGGCTTTCACTTTATTGTAGGATACGACCTAAATGCCGGATCACTCAACGGTTGGCAAGAACAGAGTCCACCAAACCGTACTCCATGGCCTGTTCGGCCGTCATGAAACGGTCCCGGTCGGTATCCTGGGCTATGGTTTCCAGGCTCTGGCCGGTGTGGTCAGCCAGCAGGCGGTTCAGGCGGTCCTTGATGAACAGGATCTCGCGGGCGTGGATCTCGATATCCGAGGCCTGGCCCTGGAAGCCGCCCAAAGGCTGGTGGATCATCACCCGGGCATTGGGCAGGCAGTGGCGCTTGCCTTTGGCACCGCCAGCCAGCAGGAAGGCGCCCATGGACGCGGCCTGGCCGATACAGAGGGTGCTCACGTCAGCCTTGATGAACTGCATGGTGTCATAGATGGCCATGCCAGCCGTCACGGAGCCGCCGGGAGAATTGATGTACAGGTGGATATCCTTCTCCGGGTTCTCGGCTTCCAGGAACAACAGCTGCGCCACTATGAGGTTCGCCATATGATCTTCGACCTGGCCGGTCAGGAAGATCACCCGCTCTTTTAACAGGCGGGAGTAGATGTCGAAGGAGCGCTCCCCGCGTGCGGTCTGTTCGATGACCATAGGCACCAGGGCGTTCATGGGGTCGTTCTCGGCGATAAGCTTCATTAAATGTCCTGAAATGAAAATGGCTCGAGGGTTGCTCGAGCCATTATAACGTTGCTTTATTCAAGCAAGTCAACGCACCAGGACGGACCTTAGTTGCCGTTGTTCATGATTTCATCAAAGGCGGCGGCCTTCTCAGTCACCTTGGCTTTGGCCAGGATGGCGTCGATGGCTTGCTCTTCCAGGGCCAGGTTACGCATCTGGTCCAGCATTTCTTTGCTTTCGTTGAAGTATTTAATAACTTCAGCGGGGTCTTCGTAAGCGGAGGCCTGGTTGGCGATCAGGGTTTGGACGCGAGCGTCGTCAACTTTGATCTCTTCAGACTTGATCACTTCGCCCAGCAGCAGGCCAACCTGTACGCGGCGGCGGGCTTGTTCTTCGAACAGCTCGGCGGGCAGCTCAGGCAGGTTCTTGGCGTTGACGTTGCCACCGAAGCGAGACAGGGCCTGGCGACGCAGGTTGTCCACTTCCTGGGCAACCAGGGCGGAGGGCAGCTCAACGTCGTTGGCTTTGATCAGGCCGTTCAGAACCTGGTCTTTAACCTTGTTGCGCAGCACGTTGTTCAGCTCGCGCTCCATGTTTTTCAGCACTTCGGCCTTCAGGGCCTCAACGCCGCCTTCGGCAACGCCGAAACGGGTAGCGAACTCGTCGGTCAGCTCAGGCAGGTCCTGGGCTTCAACCTTGCCTACCTTGATGGCGAAGCTGGCAGCTTTGCCTTTGAGGTTTTCGGCGTGGTAGTCCTCGGGGAAGGTCACCTCGGCAACCAGCTCTTCGCCGGCTTTTTTACCCAGGATGCCGTCTTCAAAACCGGGGATCATGCGGCCTTTGCCCAGCTCCAGTTGGAAGCCTTCGGCCTTGCCGCCTTCGAATTCTTCGCCATCGATGCTGCCAACGAAGTCGATGGTGACGCGATCGCCGTCAGCGGCGGCCTTGTCGCTGTCAACCCAGCTAGCGTGCTGCTTTTGCAGGGTTTCGAGCATCTTGGCCAGGTCTTCGTCCTTGATCTCAACGGTGGGCTTTTCCACTTCAACAGTGTCCAGACCTTTGAGAGCCACTTCGGGGTAAACTTCGAAAGTCGCGGTGAACTCGAAGTCGCTGCCGGTTTCGTCTTTGGTGATGGCGAAACGGGGGCTACCGGCCGGGTTCAGCTTTTCTTTGACGATGGCTTCGATGAAGTGACGCTCAACTACACGTTGGGTCACGTCGCCACGTACGGCCTGGCCGAAACGCTTTTTGATGATGTTGACCGGCACCTTGCCCTTGCGGAAACCGTCAACTTTGGCGCGTTTGGCTTCTTCACGCAGGCCAGCTTCAACAGCGCTGTCAATGGTGTCAGCCGGCACAGTGATGGTCAGACGGCGCTCCAGGCCTTTTGTCGTTTCAACAGAAACTTGCATCGTTTTACCTCGATAATGTGATCATCGGCGCAGCCGGTGCAGCGCCTTTTTGACTGTAAGGCACGGTCTTCGCCCTGCCCTGATGTTCGTGCGGCCCAGGCAAATCAAGGCCCGGCCAGCATAGGCTTACAGAATGACGCGCCATTATAGCGGCGGTTTTGGGGAGAGTCGAGGAAGGGGTTGACGCCCTGGTCAATAATGCGGCAACAGGCCGGCAACAACGGTAAAAAGCCACTCAGATTGCATGAAATGGCAGCCGTTGCGCCGCTTCCTTGCGGTACTGGGCCAGCATCTGCGCTTCCTCCTGGACAAAGTGCGCTACGGCCTCGGCAAAGGCCGGCTCTTCAAGCCAATGGAGCGACCAGGTCACCACAGGTTCAAAGCCACGGGCAAGCTTGTGCTCCCCCTGGGCGCCGGCGTCAAAACGGGCCAGCCCCCGGTCGATGCAATAGTCGATACCCTGGTAATAACAGCATTCAAAATGCAGGGCGTCCCTTTCCTCCAGGCAGCCCCAATAACGGCCGTACAGGCACTGGCCGTCTTTGAAAAACAGCGAAGCCGCCACCAGTTCCTCCCCGGCAAAGGCCCCCACCATCAGCAGCTGCTCCCCTAGGGCCTGGCCCAGCAGCGGGAAAAACGACGCCGGCAGGTAGCCGCCATGGCCGCTGCGCTTAAGGTAGGTGCCCCGGTAGAAAAGGTAAAAACGCTGCCAAAGGGCCTCACTGATCTCAGGCCCCAACAGGCGCTTAAAGGTCAGCCCCTGCTGGGCTTGCTGGCGCTCCTTGGTCACCGTTTTTCGCTTGCGGGCCTTGAAGGTCGCCAAGAAGTCTGAAAAGTCCCCATAGCCCTTGTTGTGCCAGTGAAACTGCACCCCTTGCCGGGCCGCCAGGTCTGGCATGGCATCTTTAAGCTGCGCTAATTGTAAGGGGCTGGGGAACAACAGGTGCCAGGAGGAGGCCCCCAGGGCCTGGCAGTGCTTGATAAGGGCCGCAAACACCTCGGCCACCCGCTCCTGCCCTGCCCCTTTGGCCAGCATCAGCCTGGGGCCTGTTACCGGCGTAAAGGGCACGGCGGCTACTAGCTTGGGGTAATAAGACAGGCCATGGCGCTCATAGGCCTGGGCCCAACCCTGGTCGAAGACGTATTCGCCAAAGCTGTGCTGTTTCAGATAAAGGGGCATGGCCGCCAGCAGGGTGTCACCCTCGTAGAGCACCAGATGCTGGGGTTGCCAGCCACTGCCTCGGCCCACAGCGCCGCTTTGCTCCAACGCCGCCAAAAAGCCGTGGCGCACAAAGGGGTGGTCTTGGGCCAGGGCGTCCCAATGGGCAGCCGGCACTTGCGCAATGGCGCTTAAAAAACGGATTGAGACCATGGGGATACCGGCAACGCAACAGAGGCCAGCATAACCGATGGACAGGGGGGAAAGACACACAAGGGGGGAGAAATGGGGTGGACGATGGGACTTGAACCCACGACAACCGGAATCACAATCCGGGGCTCTACCAACTGAGCTACGCCCACCATAAATTTCATGGCGCGCCCTACAGGATTCGAACCTGTGACCCACGGCTTAGAAGGCCGTTGCTCTATCCAACTGAGCTAAGGGCGCAAATCCTTCAGACGCACAGAACAATGCCTGAAAAGCGGGGCGCATCATACAAAGATGCGCCATGGCGGTCAACCACCAAGAGAGCATGGCCTAAGCCCCTATTCTTTGCGACAATATGGCCGCCCAAGCCCACTCAAACGATTTCCTGAAGGATTATTGCTGCATGTCTGCTCAAATCATCGATGGCAAAGCGGTCGCTGCTTCTGTTCGCGAGAAAGTAAAAAATGCCGTTGCCAAGCGCCTTGCCCAGGGAAAACGCCAACCCGGTCTGGCCGTGGTGCTGGTAGGCTCCGATCCGGCCTCCGAAGTCTATGTGGGCTCCAAGCGCCGCGCCTGTGAAGAAGTGGGCTTTTTATCCAAGTCTTTTGACCTGCCCGCCACCACCAGCGAAGACGAGCTGCTGGCCCTGATTGACCAGCTCAACCAGGACCCCAGCATCGACGGTATTCTGGTGCAGCTGCCGCTGCCGGCCGGTATCGACGCCACCAAGGTGCTCGAGCGTATCCAGCCCGACAAGGACGTGGACGGTTTCCACCCCTACAACGTCGGCCGCCTGGCCCAGCGTATTCCGGTGCTGCGCCCCTGCACCCCCAAGGGCATCATCACCCTCCTCGAATCCATCGACTACCAGCCCCACGGCAAACATGCCGTAGTGGTGGGCGCCTCCAACATCGTTGGCCGCCCCGCCACCCTGGAGCTGCTGCTGGCCGGCTGCACCACCACCACCTGCCACCGCTTCACCCAAGACCTCGAAGCCCATGTGCGCCGCGCCGACATTCTGGTGGTGGCGGTGGGCAAGGCCGAGTTCATCCCCGGTGAGTGGGTCAAGGAAGGGGCCATCGTTATCGACGTGGGTATCAACCGCCAAAGCGACGGCAAGCTGCGCGGCGACGTGGGCTTTGAGGCTGCCGCACAGCGGGCCAGCTTTATCACCCCGGTGCCCGGCGGCGTCGGCCCCATGACGGTGGCCACCCTGATGGAAAACACCCTGGAGGCGTGCGAAAGGTTCCATGACGCTTAAGGAAAAGCTCAACGAGGTTATCTTCGGTTACAGCACGCCCGCCGGGCGTGCTTTTGACGTTTGCCTGATCGTCGCCATCATGCTGAGCGTGCTGGCGGTGATGCTTGACTCGGTGGCTGGCATACACCAGCGCTGGCAGCAGGAACTGGCCTTTGCCGAATGGGCCTTTACCGGCCTGTTCACCCTCGAATACCTGGCCCGCCTCTACTGCACCCAGAGCCGGCGCAAATACCTGTTCAGTTTTTACGGCCTGGTGGACTTGCTGTCCATTATGCCCACCTACCTGGCATTGATCATCCCCGGCGCCAATACCCTGCTGATCGTCAGGGTGCTGCGGGTATTGCGAGTGTTTCGGATCCTCAAATTGATGGAGTACTCCGAAGCCTCCCGGCGCCTTATCAGCGCCATAGTGCAATCGGGCCCCAAGATCTTCGTGTTCTTTGCCTCCCTGTTGGGGACTATCACGGTGTTCGGCGCCCTGATGTACCTAATCGAAGGCCCCCAGAACGGCTTTACCAGCATCCCCCGCAGCATGTACTGGGCTGTGGTGACCATGACCACGGTGGGCTACGGGGACATCAGCCCGCAAACTCCCCTTGGTCAGGCGGTAGCCTCGGTGGTGATGCTGCTGGGTTACTCCGTTATCGCCGTGCCCACCGGCATCCTCACCAACGAAATGGCCAAGCAGCGCTACAGCAAGCTATGTAATGAGTGCGGCCGGGGCGGCCATGAACCGGACGCCCGCTTCTGCCGCCACTGCGGCGCCCGCATGTAAACAAAAAACAGGCCTAGGCCTGTTTTTTAATGCAGGTCCGAAAAGGGCCAGCCTGGGGCGCCGCGCTTTTTCATCATGTACCGGCATTGATGAAGGAGATAACGGATGCAACCTCATATCCAACAAGCCCTGGCCCGGCGCTTTCGCCAACTTAACCAGCAACAGTTGCTGCTGCCCGGCATCTGGGACGCCGCCAGCGCCCGCCTGTTCGAGAAAAACGGCTACCTGGCCCTTGGCACCAGCAGCGCCGCCATGGCCTACAGCCAGGGCCTGGCGGACGGCCAGCAGATGACCTTAGCGCAGCTGCTGGCACCCCTGGCGGCCATTATCGCCAGGACCTCCCTGCCCCTTAGCGTCGACATTGAAAGCGGCTATGAAGACCTGGCGGAAACGGTACTGGGGGTGCTGGAGGCCGGCGCCGTTGCCATCAACCTCGAAGACAGCCTGCCAGGTAGCGGGCTTTTGGACCTTGCCAGCCAGTGTAAGCGCATTGCCCTGGCAAGGGCGGTGGCGGAGGATTTTGGCCTGGCGCTCTTTATCAACGCCCGCACCGACAGCTACCTGCTGGGCGTCGACAATGCCCTGGAAGAAACCCTGCACCGGGCCAGGGCCTACCAGCAGGCCGGGGCCGACATGCTGTTTGTACCGGGCATGAGCAGCGCCGATGACATAAAAGCCCTGGTCAGCGCCAGTCCCCTGCCGGTCAACCTGATGGCCCTGCCAGGGGCTAATGCCAATGACTGGTTTGCCTTGGGGGTGACCCGGGTCAGCCTGGGCCTTGGGCCCATGTTGGCGGTACTGGGGCTGGTGGATGCCATGGCGGCCCAAAGCCTTGGCCAGGGCCGCTGGCCCTTGATGGAGAAGCACAGCTTCGGTTTTGCCAAGGCCCAGGCGCTCTTTGGCTGACAAAAAAGCCCGGCATGGCCGGGCTTTTTTGTCGCATCAGGCTTTTCGCCAGCTGGTGCCCTGGGGGCCGTCTTCCAACACCACCCCAAGGGCGGTCAGGGCGTCACGGGCGGCGTCGGCGGCGGCCCAATCCCGGTCTTGGCGGGCCTGGTTGCGCTTGGCAATAAGGCCTTCAATATGGGCCACGTCCAGGTCCTCATCACCCCCCTGCAAGAAGGCCTCCGGAGCCTGCTGCACGACCCCCAGCAGGCCCCCCAGGTGCTTGAGGGTAGCGGCCAGGGACGCCACATCCGCCCTGCCCTCCTGCTTGGCCTTGTTCAGCTCCCGGGCCAGCTCGAACAGCACTACCAGGGCTTCGGGGGTGTTGAAGTCATCGTCCATGGCGGCATCGAAGCGGGCCGCCCAGTCGCCGGCCAGTTCAGCCTCGGCGCTGACCCCTTTAAGGGCCGTGTAGAGCCGCTCCAGGGCCGCCTTGGCCTGGTTGAGGTTGTCTTCGGAGTAATTGAGCTGGCTGCGATAATGGCTGGTCAGCAGGAAATAGCGCACCGTTTCGGCGTCGAACACCTTGAGCACGTCGCGGACCGTGAAGAAGTTGCCCAGGGACTTGGACATCTTTTCCTTGTTGACCTGCACCATGCCGGAATGGAGCCAGTAGCGGGCAAACTGCTGGCCGCTGGCGCAGCAGCTTTGGGCAATCTCGTTCTCATGGTGGGGGAAAGTCAGATCCGAACCACCGCCATGGATGTCAAACACCGGCCCCAGGTGGCGGGACGACATGGCCGAACACTCGATGTGCCAGCCCGGGCGGCCTTCGCCCCAGGGGGAAGCCCACTTGGGTTCGCCGGGCTTGGCCTGCTTCCACAGCACAAAGTCCAGGGGATCGCGCTTGGCGTCTTCCACGTCGACCCGGGCCCCGGCTTGCAGGGCGTCGAGATCCTGGCGGGACAACTGGCCGTACTGCTCAAAGGATTTGACCTCGAACAATACGTCGCCATTGTCAGCCTGGTAGGCATGGCCACGGTCGACCAGGGCTTTGACCATCTGGATGATGTCATCCATATGGGTGGTAACCTTGGGTTCGATGTCCGGGGGCAAGGTGTTGAGAGCGGCAAAGTCTTCGCGCATCAGGGTGGCAAAGCGTTCGGTCAGGGCTTCGCAGCTCTCGCCGTTTTCGTTGGCACGCTTGATAATCTTGTCGTCTACGTCGGTGATGTTGCGCACATAAGTGACGTCATAGCCCTTGTGGCGCAGGTAGCGGTTGATGACATCGAAAGCCACATAGGTGCGGGCATGGCCAATGTGCATCAGATCATAGATAGTGATACCACAGACATAGAGGGACACCTTACCGGGGACAAGAGGTTGAAAGGTTTCTTTTTCGCGGCTTAAGGTGTTGAAGACTTTCAGCATGACAACCATTGGTTATGTCGGACAATGGCCACATTGTATTGCGAGTGGCTGGTTGCGTCACCGGCAAATTAGGTAGAATGCGCCCCGACAAGCCAAGAGGACAGTATTCATGGTTATTTTGCACACCAATTTCGGCCCCATCAAAATCGAGTTGAACGCCGAAAAGGCCCCGGAAACCGTGGCCAACTTCGAGCAATACGTCAAAGATGGCTTTTACGACAACACCGTTTTTCACCGGGTGATTGACGGCTTTATGATCCAAGGCGGTGGTTTTGAGCCGGGCATGAAGCAAAAATCCGCCCGAGCCCCCATCAAGAACGAAGCGGACAACGGCCTGGCCAACAAGAAAGGCACCATCGCCATGGCCCGTACCCCGGACCCACACTCCGCCACCGCCCAGTTCTTTATCAACGTCAAGGACAACGACTTCCTGAACTTCCAGTCCGCCACCAGCCAAGGCTACGGCTACTGCGTATTCGGTGAAGTGGTCGAAGGCCTGGACGTGGTTGAGAAAATCAAAGGCGTGGCCACCGGTTCCCACGGCTTCCACCAGGACGTGCCCCTGGAAGACGTGCTTATCGAGCGTGCCGAGCTGGCGTGATCCTGTTCATCGCCGACTTGCACCTGAGCCCGGAACGCCCCGACATCTTCGGGGCGTTTCGCCGCTTTATGGAACAAGAAGCCCCCAAGGCCGACCGGTTGTATGTACTGGGGGACCTTTTTGAAGCCTGGATAGGGGACGACGATACCAGCCCCTTTAACCAGGCCGTGGCAGCCCTGTTCAAGGCCAATGCCGAGCGGGGCGTGGCCCAGTTCTTTATCCACGGCAACCGCGACTTTCTGATTGGCAAGCGCTTTGCCAAGGCTGCCGGCCTGACCCTGCTGCCAGAAGAAGCGGTGGTCGATCTCTACGGCACCCCTGCCCTTATCCTCCACGGCGACAGCCTCTGCACCCTGGACCTGGGCTACCAGGCCTTTCGCAGAAAAAGCCGCGGCCGCTTCTGGCAATGGCGCATGCAGCTGTTGCCGCTGTGGCTGCGCCGGCGTATCGCCCGTAAGGCCCGCGCCAAAAGCCAGGCGAGCAACGCTATGAAAAGCGATGCCATTATGGACGTCACCCCAGCCGAGGTAGATAAGGTCATGGCCCGCCACCAGGTGGGACTGCTGATCCATGGCCACACCCACAGGCCCAACCGCCACCAGCAACGGCTGGGGGAGCGCATTGTGCTGGGGGACTGGTACGAGCAAGGCTCGGTGCTGGTGGTAACCGAAGAGGACATCAGGCTGGAATGCCGCCCCTTTGAAAAAAGCGCCTGAAGGCGCTTTTTTTATGCCGTCACCGGGGCGCCGCTGTGAAAACGAAACTGCGGATCCGGGCTTTGGATAAGCTCGGCTTCAAGTTCCCGGAAAAAGGCGACCCGGTCATCGATATCGGTGCCGGCCACCTGGCGGGCCAGGGTCAGGTAGTCCTGGTAGTGGCGCGCCTCAGAGCGCAGCAAGGACACGTAAAAGCGGCCTATGTCCTCGTCCAGCAAGGGGGCCAGCCGGGCAAAACGCTCGCAGGAGCGGGCCTCGATAAAGGCGCCGACAATCAGCTTGTCCACCAAAGTCCAGGGTTCATGGTCCCGCACCGCCCCGATAAGGCCCTTGGCATAGCGGGCCGCGCTCAGGCTGTCGTAGGGCACCCCTTTGGCCGCCATCAGCTCCAGCACCTGCTCGAAGTGGTGCAGCTCTTCTTTGATAAGGCGCACCATCTTGTCGAGGATATCGGCGCCATGGGCAAAGCCCTTCTTGGCCGCCAGCTCGCCGATAAGGGCGTTTTTGGCGCCTCCCAGCTCCCCTTGAACCTTGCGATAGACCAGGTCCTCATAGGGTTTGACCCAGGCCAGCAGCGCTTTGCCGGCGTCGTTATCCACCGCATAGCGGCGAATAAGCCAGACCGCCGTCTGGGCTGCCTTGAGCTCGCAGTTGCAATGATCGATAAGCAGCAGCGCTAGGTTCTGCGGCTTGGCCGCTTCGGTCAGCCAGCTGTCCGGGGTGGCACAGCCCAGGAAGGCTTGGATAGGGTCAAGCAGGGTTTGGTATTGAGATAAGCTGACGGCCATGGGCACTCCTGTGGTGAGTGCCGGATCCTAAAGAAGCCTCAGCCCTTGGACAAGGTCTTGGGGCCACTTCGCGGGCAACCTTGCTTATGCCAGGCCTTCTCCCACTTTTGCAGTTGCTGGCGCAGCTGCTTTTCAAGCTTGCTATAGGCCTTGGAGGCCTGCTTTTTCTCGATGGCTTTGACCTGCCGGGCAATGTGCCGGCAGTCCTGATGCAGGCTTTTGTGGTCACGGATAACGGGGTGAGCCTGGGCGGTAGCGGCTAGAAAAGCCAACAGCAGAAGAGTTTTCATCGCACTTCCTCCTTGAAGTGGTGGCCCTTAAGTATAGAAAAGCCCCTCCAGGGAGGGGCTTTTAACCAGTAAGGGAGCTGTCAGCTGGCCGGAGGTGCTACGCAGACAGCGTAGATATCCAGCACATCCAGGGCACCCACTACCGCCGCCTTGTTGATCTCCACCTCGTCAAAGTCGAGGGTGGTTTCGAACATCACCAACTGGCGGGTGTTGTCATTGAGCAGACCCAGCAGCTGCAACCCCAGCAGGCCGCCGTTGGTGCTGCGCTCCTGCTCAACGCCGTTGAGGTAGGTACGCAGCCCGATATTGGTCAGCAGGCTCAGGTCCAGCAGACCATTGGGGGACGACACCATCACCGCCACCCGCTTGGCGCCGGTGTAGGTATTGGCTGTGTCCTCGGCGCTGGCCCATACCGAGGCGGCAACGGCCACCGGGGTACTCATCCGGGCAGCATTGTCGATGTTGCTGTCGACAAAGTTGGCCGGACTGGTGACACCGCAACCGACGCAGAGCACGCCGCGCAGGCCATCATCGTCCACCACGTTGGCCCCCACTATGGGTTCAAACAGCTTGCCGGTGCCGCATTCGATGTTGGCGACAGCGTCACAGGCATCCCCAATGCCATCCAGATCCTGGTCGGCCTGGTCGGCATTGGCCACAGTAGGACAGTTGTCGACACCGTCCAGCACACCGTCGTTGTCGTCGTCGGTATCGCAGATATCGCCAATGCCGTCACCATCCAGGTCAGCCTGGCTGGGGTTGGCCACCAGAGGGCAGTTGTCGGTGGCATCATCGATACCGTCCCCATCCTGGTCGTTCAAGGAGTCACAGGCGTCTCCAAGGCCGTCGAAGTCCACATCCACCTGGCTGGGGTTGGAGATGAAGGGGCAGTTGTCGACACCGTCCAGCACGCCGTCGTTGTCGTCGTCGCTGTCACAGGCATCCCCGAGGCCGTCACCGTCGTTGTCCAACTGGTCGATGTTGAACTGCAGGGGGCAGTTGTCTGAGGCGTCGGCAACACCGTCGCCATCATCGTCGCTGTCACAAAGGTTGCCCTGGCCATCACCATCCAAGTCGGCCTGGTCCGGGTTGGCTACCAAGGGGCAGTTATCGAGGCTGTCCGTCACACCATCACCGTCATCATCGGTATCACAGGCGTCCCCTACCCCATCACCGTCGCTGTCGAGCTGGTCGGCGTTGAACACCAAGGGGCAGTTGTCAGCACCGTCGGCGACACCATCGCCGTCATCGTCACTGTCACAGGCATCACCTGCACCATCGGCATCGGTATCGGTTTGATCGGCGTTGGCAACCAGCGGGCAGTTGTCGATGCCATCGTCGATACCGTCACCGTCAGCGTCGGTGTCGCAGGCATCCCCTATGCCGTCACTGTCGAGATCCGACTGGCCGGCATTGGCCACCAAGGGGCAGTTGTCTGAGCCATCATCGATACCGTCACCGTCACTGTCGGTGTTGGCATCACAGGCATCACCTATGCCGTCGCTGTCAGCGTCCTCCTGGCCTGGGTTGGCAATGAGCGGACAGTTGTCGGTGGCGTCCGGGGTACCGTCACCATCGTCATCGCTGTCGCAGGCGTTACCGGTCCCGTCTCCATCGGTGTCGAGTTGGGCGGGGTTGGCCACCAGCGGGCAGTTGTCTGCCAGGTCGGCCACGCCATCTCCGTCGTCGTCATTGTCACAGGCGTCGCCTATGTCGTCTGCATCGGTGTCCAACTGGGTTGGGTTGGCGGTCAGGGGACAATTGTCCAGTCCGTCGGCCACGCCGTCGCCATCGTCGTCACTGTCGCAGGGATCCCCCAGGCCATCAGCATCGGTATCGAGCTGATCGGGGTTGGGGGTAACAGGACAGTTGTCGCTGACATCGGCGACACCGTCACCGTCGTCGTCACCGTCACAGGCATCGCCCAGGCCGTCGCTGTCCAGATCCGCTTGGCCGGGGTTGGCTAACGCAGGGCAGTTGTCGGCACTGTCGGCTACCCCGTCACCGTCGCTGTCGGTCAGGGGGTCACAGGCGTCGCCCAAGCCGTCTCCGTCGGTATCAAGCTGACTGTTGTTGGCCACCAACGGGCAGTTATCGGCACCGTCGGCAATACCGTCGTTGTCGTCGTCGTTGTCGCAGACATCACCGGTACCGTCGCCGTCGTTGTCTACCTGCGCGGGGTTGAAGTCGGCGGGGCAGTTGTCCACGCCGTCATCCAAGCCGTCGCCGTCGAAGTCGCTGTTGAAATCACAGGCGTCCCCGACACCGTCAGAGTCGGCGTCATCCTGGCCGGGGTTGGCGATCAGCGGGCAGTTATCACTGTCGTCGGCAACACCATCACCGTCGCTGTCGGTGAAGGGGTCGCAGGCGTCCCCGAGACTATCACCGTCCTGATCCCCCTGGCCGGGGTTGGCGATCAGCGGACAGTTATCGGAACCGTCGGCAATACCGTCACCGTCGTCATCGTTGTCGCAGGCATCGCCCTGGCCATCAGCGTCGGTATCCAACTGCGAAGCGTTGGCCGTCAGGGGGCAATTGTCGATAAGGTCGGCCACGCCGTCGTTATCGTCATCGGTGTCACAGGCATTGCCCAGGCCGTCGCTGTCGCTGTCCAACTGGCCGGGGTTAACCACCAGGGGACAGTTGTCGGCACCGTCTAGCACGCCGTCATTGTCGTCATCGCCGTCACAGGCATCGCCCAGGCCGTCGCCGTCACTGTCGGTCTGGCTGCTGTTGGCCGTCAGGGGGCAGTTATCCAGCACGTCCTGGACGCCGTCGCCGTCATCATCACTGTCACACAAATCCCCCAGGCCATCGCCGTCCAAATCCAGTTGGCTGGCGTTGGTCACGGTCGGGCAGTTATCGACACCGTTATCGATGCCATCGCCGTCCAGGTCGTTGTCACAGGCATCCCCGATGCTGTCGGCATCCTGGTCTTGCTGGCCGGGGTTGGCCACCGCAGGACAGTTGTCGGTGCTGTCGTCAACGCCATCACCATCACTGTCGGTATTGGCATCGCAAGCATCACCTATGCCATCACTGTCGGCATCCTCCTGACCAGGGTTGGCCACCAGCGGGCAGTTGTCGGCGCCATCATCCACACCGTCGCCGTCGTCGTCAGTGCTACAGGCATCACCTACACCATCGCCGTCGGTGTCGGTCTGGGCCGGGTTGGCATTGAGGGGACAGTTGTCGGTACCGTCGTTCACACCGTCGTTGTCGTCGTCGGCATCACAAGCGTCGCCCTGGCCATCGCCATCGGTGTCGGTCTGGCCGGTATTGGCCACCAACGGGCAGTTATCGGCGCCGTCCAGCACGGTGTCGTTGTCATCGTCGGTATCACAAACATCCCCTTGGCCATCACCGTCATTGTCGGCTTGGTCGGCGTTGGAGTTGATAGGACAGTTATCGGCGCCATCGTCAACGCCGTCACCGTCGTCGTCGCTGTCGCAGGCATCCCCCAAGCCGTCACCGTCGGTGTCCCCTTGGGTGGGGTTGGCTACCAAGGGGCAGTTGTCGCTGCCATCATCGATGCCGTCACCGTCGCTGTCGGTGTTGGCATCACAGGCGTCACCTATGCCATCACCATCGGTGTCGGCCTGGTCAGGGTTGGCCACCAGCGGGCAGTTGTCGGCACCATCGTCGAAGCCGTCGCCATCGTCGTCGTTGTCGCACACATCACCCAAGCCATCGCCGTCTGTATCGAGCTGGCTGGCATTGGCTGCCAGTGGGCAGTTGTCGCTGGCATCGTCGATACCGTCGCCATCGTCGTCACCGTCACAGGCATCCCCCAAACCATCGCCATCGGTGTCGAGCTGGCCGGGGTTGGTCACCGCCGGGCAGTTATCAACGCCGTCACCGATACCGTCACCGTCGGAATCGGTGTCGTTGTCACAGGCATCACCTATGCCATCACCGTCCGTATCGGTTTGATCGGGGTTGGCCACAGTGGGGCAGTTGTCGCTGCCGTCAGCCAGGCCGTCGTCGTCGTCATCGGTATCGCAGGCATCACCCTGGCCATCGCCGTCGCTGTCAAGCTGGTCGGTATTGGCAGTCAAGGGGCAGTTATCGACGCTGTCGAGCACAGTGTCATTGTCATCGTCGGTGTCGCAGGCATCGCCTATGCCGTCACCGTCGCTGTCAATTTGATCAGGGTTTTCAACATTGGGGCAGTTGTCGTTGCCATCGCCTACACCATCGGCGTCGGTATCATCGCCGCCGTCACAGGCGTCACCAATGCCGTCGCCGTCGCCGTCGGCCTGATCCGGGTTAGCCACCAAGGGGCAGTTATCGACACTGTTGGCAATGTCATCACCGTCGATGTCGTTATCGCAGGCATCCCCCAGGCCGTCGCCGTCGGCGTCCGCCTGATCCGGGTTGGCAAGGGCCGGGCAGTTGTCGGCGTCATTATCGACATCGTCGCCGTCAACATCGTCATCACAGAGGTCCCCAAGGCCATCCCCATCGGCATCGGATTGGTCGGGGTTGGCTACGCTGGCACAATTGTCGAGGTTGTCGGCAATACCGTCACCGTCGGCGTCCAGCACCGGGCTGGGATCGCCGCCACCGCTGCCGTCATCGCCGCTGCCGCCGCCGGCACTGCAGGCCGTCAGCATGGCCAGCATCATGGCCACTAAACAGATTTTCAGGGCGCTAAGCCCCTTGCTTTGGATAATCATGACTGGCTCTCCTTAGCGAAACGGAAACTCAAACCCCAGACCGAATTGCCAGTCGAGGTAATCTTCCTGGAAGCTGTCGTAGAGCACGCGAAATTCGGTGCGGATCTGCAGGCGGGTATTGGCTATCTCTTTGAACACCAAACCGCCACCAAGGTTGGCAAAAGCCGAGGTGTCGTCGTCCCGGTTAGGCACGACATCGTTGTGCACGGCACCCAGGCCAACCAGCAGATAGGGAGTGGCGCCGTAGTCAGACGTGAAGTTGTACCTGAAATCCAGGCCCAGACCGGCTTGATAGAAATCGGTCAGGTCACTTTCATCAGTTTCCAGGACGTTGTAGAAAAACTGGGCTTCCCAATCCCAACGCTCATTAATTTTCCAACCGTAGATAGCCCTTACACCAAAACCGGATTCATCAGTTCCCCTGTCCTGGTCAGCACCGATGAAGGTGGGCATGACACTGACATGGGACGCTTCGGCATGGAGGTCGAGGGATACAGTAGAAAGAAACAGGAAGGACGCAAGGGTACAGCAAAACTGCTTTTTCATAGTTCTCACTCCGTCGAGACAGACTTTGCGCTCAGTGGCAAAGCTAGTCAGGCCCGGGGGCTGTGACGAAGTCAGAACCGGCTTTTAGGTCATTTTTGCTAACCTGCTGGCATATTTGATTAAATTTTAGGCAAGCTAAAAATTAGTCGCTATATTTTAACCTTTTGGAAACATCTCAGAGGTTCGCCTGCTGCCACTGCCGCATCTGCCTTTCCATGTCAGGTGTGCTGGCCAATGCGATGGCCCTGTCTATCATCTTGCGGGCCAGATCATCCTGACCAAGGCGACGATAGGCTTTGGCCATACCCCACAGGGCTTCCTCATTAATGTCGTCTATACGCAGCGCCCGCTCAAAGAGGGCCTTGGCCTTGGCGACCTGGGCTACGGCCAGGGCCTGCTCCCCCTGATCGATATAATCAAAGGGGTTTTCCGGCATCAGGGCGTCGGCTCTGTGTTTGGCGTCATTCGCTTCTTGTTGTCGCCCTTCCAAGTTGTAAAGCACGGCTAAGTTTTGCCAAACCGACGGATCTTTGTTGTCAATTCCAATGACGTAGCGATAGACAGATTCTGCTTCCTTCATTAGTCCTTTGCGCCGGTACACCAACCCAAGCAGATTCCAGCTGTCCATCTCACCAGGCGCCAGCTCGAGCGCCTTTTTCACCGCCCAATAGCTTTGGTCAAGCTTCCCTTCAATTAGCCAGTTGGCAGCTATGTTGTGATAGAAAAAAGAGGCGGCTACCTCGTCTGAAATGGGCTTTGTGCGAAATGCATAACGCCCATAACCACGCTGAAAATCAACGATGCGGTAAGCAGCATCCGCGAGTACATTGGCGCCCATCTCTCCTGTTTTCACCCGAATATTCACGTGCTGAGAAAGCGTTATCAAATCACCAGATCGACTCCATCTGGGAGGGATAGATACCCTTTGGAGTTGCGCCTCAAGTTCCCAGTGTCGAGCCATGATCGCGGTAAACACTGAAAGGGAAAGGCAGTTACCTTGTCGATATACCATCACTTCTTTGGGAGCAACGGTCATTTCCGCGTTGTACCTGATAGGCAAGGTATTGCGCTCAAAGAGCCATTCAATGAGCTGATTCAGGCGTTCGTTCTTGTTTCGTACTGGCCTAATGCCTTGCAGTAATGCCGCCATCTCGTCTGTCACCTCAAACAGGGCGTCAGGTGACAACAATTGGGGTTTGTCGTTGAAGTGGGCATCCTGCCAATACTGGGGGGGCGCTTCCGTGGGCCGGGGTTCTGGAGCGGACTGGCATCCGTTGAGGGCCAGCACCAGCAGTAGCCAGAGACGCATGGGGCCACCTTGACGAAACATTTTATTTACACTTAATTCTAATCAGGCCTGGGGATTTTGCGTACCGGGCCCTTGGGGAGAAGCGTTCGAGGTTTTAAAAGGATAAGACTATGATTCTTAACCATATATGGGGGCTTTACGCCCATCCGAGAGATGAATGGCACAGCATTGAGCAACGCCATGAAAGCCTTACTTACAGTTTGTCACACATCATGCTGGTGGCCCTGATCCCGTCCATCTGCGGTTATTACTCGGCCTCAGAGCTAGGCTGGCAAATCGGGGTTGGCGATCCGGTCAAGCTCACCGGTGACAGTGCCCTGATGATTTCGGTGGCCATGTACTTTGCGCTGATCGCCGGGGTCTTTGCCCTGGCATACCTGGCCAAGTGGATGGCCCAGACCTTCGGGTCCACTCCGTCCTACACCCAAACCCTGGAGCTGGCGGCCTACACCTCCACACCACTCTTTATGGTGGGTTTCGCTACCCTCTACCCGGTGCTCTGGTTCGTCATGCTGGTGGGGTTGGCCGGGGTCGCGTACTCGGTGTACCTGCTTTACGTGGGGGTACCCATCCTGATGCACATTCCAGAAGAGCGCGGCTTTATCTACGCCAGCTCCCTAGTGACGGTGGGCCTGGTGCTGCTGGTCAGCATCTTGGCGGTTACCGCCATCCTCTGGGGATCCGGTTTCGGGCCCATGTATACCTGACCGCTCGCCAACAAAAAGGCGGCCCTTAGGCCGCCTTTTTTTAGGCTTCTTCGTTGTGCATTTCGAGGTTGGGGTCCTCGATATTGGCCCTTGATGCCTTGGCCGTATCAGAGCGGGCCTCGTCAAGAGCGTCCAGATAAGCCTGGTCCACGTCGCCGGTCACGTAATCACCGTCAAACACCGAGGTTTCAAAGCGCTGTACGGTCGGGTTTTCCTGACGCACGGCATCGATGAGATCGCCTATGGCCTGGAAGATAAGGCCGTCGGCACCGATTTGTTCGCAGATGTTGTCCACTTCGCGGCCATGGGCGATAAGCTCATTGGCGGACGGCATGTCGATACCATACACGTTGGGGAAGCGGATCTCAGGGGCGGCAGAGGCGAAGTAGACCTTGTTGGCACCGGCATCGCGGGCCATCTGGATGATCTGCTCTGAGGTAGTGCCCCGCACTATGGAGTCGTCCACCAGCAGCACGTTCTTGCCTTTGAATTCGGCATTGATGGCGTTGAGCTTACGACGCACCGACTTCCGGCGGATGGTCTGGCCCGGCATGATGAAGGTACGGCCAATGTAGCGGTTCTTCACGAACCCCTGGCGGTAAGGCAGGTCCAGCACACCGGCTATCTCCAGAGCGATATCGCAGGAGGTCTCCGGAATGGGGATGACCACATCGATATCCAGCTCGCCCCATTCCTTCTTGATCTTCTCACCCAGCTTACGGCCCATGTGCACACGGGCGGCATAGACGGAAATGCCGTCCATGGTGGAGTCGGGACGGGCAAAATAGACGTATTCGAAAATGCAGGGGCAGTGCACCGGGTTATCAGCGCACTGCTGGGTGAAGAGCTCACCTTCTTCGGTGATATAGACAGCTTCGCCCGGGGCGACGTCGCGCATGAACTCAAAGCCCACCACGTCCAGGGCCACAGACTCGGAAGCCACCATGTACTCTACCCCTTCCGGGCCCTCGCGGCGACCCAATACCAGGGGACGGATGCCGTAGGGGTCGCGGAAGGCCACCAGGCCATGGCCGATGATGATGGACATCACCGCATAGGCACCCCGGCAACGGCGGTGGGTTTCGCTGACAGCCTTGAAGATGTCCTGAGGCTGCAGGGAAATGGCCGTGCAGGCGGTCAGGGCATGGGCAAAGACGTTGAGCAGGATCTCGGAGTCCGAGGTGGTGTTGATGTGGCGACGGGCCTCTTTAAAGAGGCTTTCCTTTAGCTCCTGAGCATTGGTCAGGTTGCCGTTGTGGGCGGCGGCAATGCCGAAGGGGGAGTTAACGTAGAAGGGCTGGGCCTCGGCGCTGGAGGAGGAACCGGCGGTGGGGTAACGCACATGCCCTACCCCAATGTTGCCGGACAGGCGCTCCATGTGGCGGCGCTCGAACACATCCTTAACCAGACCGTTGGCCTTGCGCAGACGGAAGGTATTGTCAGAGATGGTGACAATACCGGCAGCGTCCTGTCCGCGGTGTTGGAGCACGGTCAAGCCATCGTAAATGGCCTGATTGACCGGTGATTTCCCAACGATACCGACGATACCACACATGTTTCGTTCCTCTCGGTTAAGGCCTTAGCCTTTGGGCAAAAAGCTGGAGCTAGATTGCAGGTATTCAAAAAACCATTGCACCACCACCCCGAACTCGGGGATCAGGCGAGAAGACTTCCACCACTGGGAGTCGGGCATGGAGGTGAAGCTGTCGAAAGCGAACAACAAGGCCGCCACCACCAGCACGCCACGCAGGGCGCCAAAGATCATCCCCAGCAAGCGGTCAAAGCCGCTCAGACCCGTCTTGTCGACCAACTGGGCGACGATGTAAGTGAGCAGGCCACCCAGTATCAGGGTAGCCAGAAACAGCAGCGCTATGGCCGCTGCATTACGAAACAGGGGGTCGTCCAGACCGGTGAACAGGGGAGCCAGCTTTTCGTAGAAACTGCTGGCGACAAAGAAGGCGGCCACCCACACCAGCAGAGACATGGCCTCACGCACAAAGCCCCTGACCAGGCTGATAAGAACAGAGAGGCCAATGATGACCAAAATCGCTATGTCGACCCAATTCATGCAGTCACGCAAACGTTTAGATTTTAACGGCGGCGTATTCTAACAGACACTTGGGGAAAAAGGTCAATTCAGCGAAGAGGGTCGTAATGGAAGACCCGCCCCTTGAGGCCGCTCACGTTATTGAGCTTATCCAGTTGCCCTTCCAGGCGGCTGCGGTCCGTCTCCGGTCCCACCAACACCTTGGACAAACCATTCTCCTGCACCAAGAAAGCCTTGAATCCCGCATTACGTAGTTTCTTGACCAATTCCAGGGCGGACTGGTGGCGGCCGAAGGCCCCCATCTGCACCACCCAGGCATCCTTGACCGGCTGCGGCTTTGCCTCGGCCTTGGGTTGCGTTTTGGGCTCTACCTTGGGCTGGGGTTTGGGTTGGGCCTTTTCGGCAGGCTTGACGGTCACCTGCGCTGTCTCGGTGCCTTTGACCTCGGGAGGCAGCTCGCTGGCATCGTTATCCGGCAACGGCTCTGGCTGAGGCACGGTCACCTGGTTGGCCAGCGCATCCTCAGGGTAGGTTTTAGGCTCCGGTGTGGCACCGATTTCGGGGCGCAGGGGAATAACCTCGAATTTCTCCGGCGTCGGGGCGGCCGGTTCACGGAGCAGTTCCGGGATGATAAGCGCCAGCAGCGCCACCACCACCAGGGTTCCGACAATACGATTAGTTACTGGACTGGACACCGTCACTCCCCTTGGGCAATACCTGCGCCACAGTGTAAAAGGAACCGAACACGATCACCACGCCGTCGGTCCCGGCAGCCTTAACGGCTGCTTGCTGAGCGGCAATAACTGTCCCATAACTCTGCGCTGCCCCAAGGGCTTTGGCCAAGCGGCTGGCCGGCGCGGCACGGCCAACGCCGCTGAGTTCGGCCGGGTACCAATGGCTGATGCTGTCCAGGGCCGCCAGGGTGCCTTCGATGTCCTTATCTGCCAGCATGGCGCAAACACCGTGCAAAGGGCGCCCGGCAAAACGGCGCTTTAGCTCGCTATTGAGGTAACGGGCGGCATGGGGATTATGGGCCACGTCGCACAGCACCAGAGGGCTGTCAGATAGCTGCTGCATGCGCCCAGGCAGGCTTGCCAAGCGCAGGCCAGAGGCAATGGCCTCGGCCTTTAGGGGCAGGCCAAGAGCCTTAAGGGCGGTCAGGGCGGTGGCGGCGTTGGGCAGGGGCAGGCCCGGCCTTGGCCAGCTATTACCCTCAAGCACCCAGTGCTGCCCTTGGTCTTCATAGATAAAATCGCGGCCCACCCAGCACAGCTTGGGGCCAATACGGGCGGCTTCTTCGAAAAAGACCTCGGTAGGATCCGGCTCGCCACACACCAGGGGGCGGCCCTGGCGGGCAATGCCGATTTTCTCCCTGGCCACCGACTCACGGCTATTGCCAAGAAAGCTCTGGTGGTCAAGGTCGATACTGGTTACCACCGCCACATCGGCATCGACGATATTGGTGGCATCCAGGCGCCCGCCCAGGCCTACCTCCAGTATCACCACGTCGGGTTGGTGACGCTTGCAGAGCCATAGAGCCGCCAGGGTGGAAAATTCGAAATAGGTCAGGCTAATCTCGCCTCTGGCCTGTTCAATGGCGGCAAAGGCCTGGCAGTGCTCTTCTTCGCTGAGCATGGCTTGGTTGAGGCGCAGCCGTTCCCGGTAGTCCACCAGGTGCGGTGAGCTATAAACAGCCACGCTGTAGCCGCCCTGGCGCAGTATGGACTCCATCATGGCGCAAGTGGAGCCCTTGCCATTGGTACCGCCCACCAGCAGGGTTTTAGCGGCCAAAGGCAGCAATTGGGCCCGCTCGGCCACGGCCTTGACCCGCTCCAGGCCCATGTCGATGGCGCTCTGGTGCAGGTTCTCTAAATGAAAAAGCCAGTCCGCAAGGGACTGGCTTGAGAATGTGGTCATTCTAATCCTTGCCTATTCAGGCAGCCGATTCAGTGCTGGGCTGCCCCATCAACTTAGCCAGCAGGCGGGCGATTGTATCACGCATCTGGCGACGGTCGACGATCATGTCAATGGCGCCCTTTTCCACCAGGAACTCGGAACGCTGGAAGCCTTCCGGCAAGTCCTCACGCACGGTCTGCTTGATGACCCGGGGGCCGGCAAAACCGATCAGCGCCTTGGGCTCAGCCACATGGATATCCCCCAGCATGGCAAAGGACGCCGATACGCCGCCCATGGTGGGGTCGGTCAGGACCGAGATAAAGGGCAGGCCCTTGTCGCTCAGGCGCGCCAGGGCGGCCGAGGTCTTGGCCATCTGCATCAGGGACATCAGGGCTTCCTGCATGCGGGCACCACCGGAGGCGCTAAAGCAGATCATTGCCCGGTTTTCCTTGATGCAGGTTTCCACCGCGCGCACGAAGCGGGCACCTACCACAGAGCCCATGGAACCGCCCATGAAGTCAAATTCAAAACTGGCGACCACCACCGGCAGATCCTTAAGGCGCCCCTTCATCACGATAAGGGCATCTTTCTCGCCGGTCTTCTTCTGGGCTTCGACGATGCGATCCTTGTATTTCTTGGAATCGCGGAACTTCAGTACGTCCTGGGGCTCCAGCTCGGCGCCCAGCTCTTCGCGGCCGTCCTGGTCCAGAAAGCCGTCCAGGCGGGCACGGGCACCAATGCGCATGTGATGGCTGCACTTGGGGCACACTTCCAGGTTCCGCTCCAGCTCGGCGCGGTAAAGGATCTGGTCGCAAGAAGCGCACTTGGTCCACACCCCTTCCGGGATGTTTTTGCGGTCTTGGGAAACGTTCTTGGTTTTGTTGAGAATCTTTTCGATCCAGCTCATGTGACACCTGTGAGAGCTACTGAAATGGCGCCTTCCCAGGCGCCATTGAAACCTTACTACTCATGGCATTAAAGCATAGATAGCCAAGGGGCTTACAGCAAAAACTGGTCAGCTGAGGGGGTCTGGCAGGAACAGGGGGCCCGGCTGCGGTTGCGGCAACCCGAAGTGATCCGGGTAAGTCACCGCTACCAGGTAAAGGCCGTTGGACGGTGCCGTCGCCGGTGCCAGGCTCCTGTCCCTAAGGGCCAGCAGTTCGGCCACCGCCGTCTCGGGCAGCTCCCCGTCCCCGACCTTTAGAAGGGTGCCGACAATATTGCGCACCATATGGTGCAAGAAGGCATTGGCCTGGATGTCCACCACCACATAGTGGTTAAAGCGCCCCACCGACACCGCCATCACGTTGCGAAAGGGAGTATTGGATTGGCATTGCACGGCACGGAAACTGGAAAAGTCCTGCTCCCCCAGCAACGCCTGGGCAGCCCTGTGCATTGCCTTTTCGTCCAAGGGCCTGTGGTAGTGGGTGACCCCCTGGCGCAGCAAGCCGGGCCGGTAGGGCTGGTTGACGATGATATAGCGGTAGCGGCGGGCGGTTGCGGAGAAACGGGCATGGAAGTCCTCGCTAACCGGCATGGCCCAGCGCACGGCGATGTCATCCGGCAGGTTGGAGTTAAGACCCAGGGTCCAGGCCCCTTCCCCGCGAATGGCCTGGGTGTCGAAATGCACCACCTGGCCGGTGCCGTGGACACCGGCGTCGGTACGCCCGGCACAGAAGATCTCGACAGGCTCGTTGGCCACCTTGCTGATGGCCGCTTCCAACTGGGCCTGCACGCTGTCCACTTCCTGCTGGCGTTGCCAGCCGAAATAGCGGCTACCGTCGTATTCGATGCCAAGGGCGATACGCATCAATCTGTCTCTACTGTATTCGGGGCGGGCATTATAGCCGCAAAAGAAAAGCGGTGGCATGGCCACCGCTTTTTGGGGATTGGTCAGCCTAGGCGACCAAGGAGTTTGATGGCTTCGGCCTTTTCATCGACGCTGCCTTTGGCCTGGACCTCGTCCAGCAGCTCCCTGGCCGAGTCCAGGTCGTCTATTTCCATGTAGGCGCGGGCCAGGTCCAGCTTGGAACCCATCTGGGAGTCGTCCTCTTCATCCCCTTTGCCTACCAGATCCTCATAGCCTTTCATGTCCAGGGCCAGAGACCACTCGCCGTAGGGATCTTCTTCGCTGAGGTCACTGTCAGCGTCCTTCATCAACTCATCGATGTCGATAAAGTCCTCTTTGCCGGCCTTGGGGGCCTGCCAATCCAGGCCTTCCCCTTCCAACGCCACAGGATTGTTGTCAAAGGCAATGCTGTCGACCTTGGGTGCTTCCCAATTAAGAGTGTTCTCAGCATCCCACTTTTGTCCAGGAATCTGGCCTTCTTCCTGCTCCAGCAGCGAGTCCTCGTCAAGGTTGTCCAGCGACAACTCGTTCTGGTCCTCGTAACCGGCAATTTCGGCCAGCAGATCATCGTTGGCCAGTTCGGCGTCCTCATCCAGCTCCAGGATGTCGTCGTCCAGGTCCAGTTCTGTCTCGTTCACCGAGGCATTCACCTCTTGAGGGGCCTTATCCAGGTCGTCGAAGTTAAAATCCTCGTCCAGCTCCGGCAGAGACAACAGATCCTCGTCTTCCTCTGCGGTGTCGTCGGCCAGCGCCTGGCCATCCTCTTTGCTCATCCCCGCCAACAGGGCATCTGCCGCTGCCACATTGAAGTCGTTGAAGTCCGCCAGTTCGCTTTCCTCAAAGGCCAGCTCATCGTCTTCTGCCTGCTCCAGGTCGTTTCCGGCCGGCTCAGTGGCGGCAAAAGTCGGGATATCGTCATCTTCAGGCGCCATGGCCGCAGGCTGCTCATCCAAGGCATCGAAGGCCGGCAAGTCATCTTCCTGGGGCAAGTCGGCCAGCTGCGGCTCGGCTTCGGCCGGGGCCTCTTCCTCAGCAAAGGCGCTCTCTTCCGCTAGCGGCGGGACCGTTGCCTGGGTCGGCTCCACAGCAACTGGAACTTCCTCTTCAAAGTCCGGCAGCTCAGACAGCAACGGCTCCTCAGCCGTCTCCTCAGAGGCCAGATCTTCTGCCACAGGCTCGGCAACGGCCTCGGCTACCGCCGCTGAGGTGCTGGCCTGGAGATCGTCTTTGGCATCATCTGCGGCTTGCTGTACCACAGCGGCAGCCAGGAAGGCATCGTCATCTTGCTCTGGCAGCTGCAGACTCTCATCGTCGAAGGCCTGGTTGGCTTCGGCAACCGAAGGCGCCTGTGGCTCGGCCACAGGTTCGGCAGCGTCTTCCTCGCTGAGCAGAGCTTCGACTTCTGAGATGGACGCGTCCAGGGCGGCATCCAGATCGTCTGCCGGGGTCTCCTCCGGTTGGTCTTCCAGGATCTCTTCTGCCTCGCTCATCCGCTGCTGCGTGGTCTGCTCTTCCAGTACCACCCAATCGTCCAGATCGCTTTCTTCATCGAGGCGGATGGCAAAATCATCTTCTTCGAAGAACTCTTCCTGCTCGGCAGTTGGGGGGGCTTCTGCCGCAGGCAGTTCTTCTTCCTCATCGGGCAATGACGCCAGCATGTCGTCAAGAGAGGCGTCAGCCAGGGGGTCGTCCTGAATGTCGTCCTCATCGGCCAGGGCAGCACCCGCAGCCCCGGCAGCAAGGGCAGCCGCCGCAGCGCCATCCAGATTGTCCATGCCGTCGTCGGCGCTCTCGTCCTTGTTGACGATACGAGAGGCAAAGCTGCGCTCTTCGCTCACTTCTTCCTTGTTGCGGCCACGCCACCAGCGCAGGCCCAGCAACAACAGCAGCAGGCCGGGAATGGCGCCCAGCAGGGCCAGGCCCCAGGTGGTATTGAGCAGCTGACCGAAGAAGTCCCCTTCTTCCTTACTGGCCTGGGGCTGGTTGAGCTTGGCGTTTTGGCTGGCGATCACCTGGCGCAGCTCTTCTTGGAGCTTGACCTCATCGGCCAGTTGTTGCTGCAGGCTGGCCAACTCTTCCATTACCTGGTTGATGCGGCTCTTCAGGCGCTGATTCTCCGCCAGCACTTCTTCCAGATTGTCGGTGCTGGAGGACAGCTCCTTACGCAGCTGCGCCATTTCTTCGGCGTGGCGCTGGGCTTGTTCGTTGAGCTTCTGCTGCAACAGGGATTCGTCCACCTTGGGCCCGTTGCTGCTGGCCTTGACCACAGCCGGTGCGCTGGTGCTGGTCTTGGGCTTTTCCGCGACCTTGGGCTGGGCCACAGAGCGGCTGACCTGAGGGCTGTCGTTTTGGGTCAGGCGCGACGCCGTGACGGTAGTGCCACTGACAAAACGGCGACGGGCTTCATCCGGGTCCACCGCCTGGACTTCGGCCAGGGTCGGCACCCGCAGGATGGAACCTTTGACCATGCGGTTGATGTCGCCGTCCAGAAAGGCTTCGGGATTCTTGCGCTGGATGGCGATCATGGTCTGATAGACGGAGACGCTGCGGTCAGGGCGCAGGCCGTTGGCCAGGCTCCACAGGGTATCGCTGGGAGAGATGGGGCCGTAGAAATCGCTCTTGCCGGTATGGCCGGAGGCCAAGTCGGTAGCCGTGGTCTTGGCCGGGCTGTTAACCGTAACTTTGGGCTTGGCGGCCGCTGCCGGGGCAGCGCTACGGTTTTCCTGAGGCAGGGCCGACAGATCGCTGCTGGGCTTATCGTCCAACAGCAAGTCGTAATCGTTGGTAACCCGGCCGCTGGGCAAGCCGGCAATATCCACCTGGAGAGAGACAAAAGGCGCCGAGACATTGTCGGCGGAGGAGAGCACCAGGTAGCGACGGCCTTTTTCGGTGACGATATCGTCAACCTTGACCTGGACCTTCTGGCCCAGGGGTTCGAACGCCTGGCGGGCCGACAGATCGATACGGATCTTGGTCGGGTCCAGGGCGTCGGGGCCAACCAATTCCAGCTTGGCGGCAAAGGGTTGGTTGATAGCAGAGCTGACCTTCAGCTCCCCGAGTTCCAATGCAAGCGCCTGGCTACTGACACCAGTAGCCAGGACCAAGGCAGCGATCCTTGAAAGTTTCATGCCGATCCCCAGGACTCCTTGTGAGTCCTTTCATTGTAATTGTCAAACGAAGCTATCATAAACAAGGCTGTAACAGTGCGCCAATAACAAAAAACCGCCCTGTAGGGCGGTTTTGCCTAGCGGTAGTTGGCTAGCCAATGCTCAGCGATTTGCACGCTGTTGGTGGCTGCCCCCTTACGGACGTTGTCGGCCACCACCCAGAGGTTGAGTCCATGGGGGTGACTGAAGTCCGCCCTCACCCGGCTGACGAAGACGCTGTCGCTGCCAGAGGCATGAGTCACCTGGGTTGGGTAGTCGCTGTCTTCAACCAGCTCGATACCGGGCGCCTGGGCCAGCAGCGCCTTGACTTCATTGACGTCAACCGGCTGATGGGCTTCCAGGTGCACCGCTTCAGCATGGCCGTAGAAAGCCGGTACCCTTACACAGGTGGCGTTCACAGCAACACTGTCGTCCCCCAGAATTTTCTGGGTTTCCCAGTGCATCTTCATCTCTTCTTTGGTGAAGCCGTTATCTTGGAAGACGTCAATTTGCGGCAAACAGTTAAATGCAATTTGCTTGGGGAACTTGCTGGGCTCGGCGGGACGGCCGCTCAGCACGTCGGCGGTCTGCTTGGCCAGCTCTTCCATGGCGCTGCGCCCGGCACCGGAGGTGGCCTGGTAAGTGGCCACATTGATGCGGCTGATGCCGTAGCGGTCATGAATGGGCTTGAGGGCCACCAGCATCTGGATGGTAGAGCAGTTGGGGTTGGCAATGATGTTGCGGTTGCGATAATCGGCAATGGCTTCGGGGTTCACTTCCGGCACCACCAGCGGCACTTCCGGCTGGTAGCGGAACTCGGAAGTATTGTCGATCACCAATACCCCGGCATCGGCGGCAATGGGCGCCCAGTGGCGAGACACGCTGCCACCGGCGGAGAAGAAGGCCAGCTCGACCTTGGACCAGTCAAACTGCTCCACGTCCTCGATAATCAGGCTCTTGCCTTTGAATTGACGGGTTTGGCCAGCAGAGCGGCTGGAGGCCAGCAAAAAGAGTTCCCCTACCGGAAAGTCGCGCTCTTCCAGCAGCTCCAGCAGGGTGTCACCGACGGCGCCAGAGGCGCCCAGGATTGCCACGTTGATTGTCATCATTACCTCGTCAATGTGACGCCAGGTCCCAAAGCCTGGCGCCGTCTTCCAAAGATCCTGCCTTGAGGCTGCCCCATTCCCTCCTTTTGGGGTAACTGCGGCGCAGCTCATCGAATGTGCGGCCGGCCTTGAGGCCGGCCCTGAACCAGGCGTCGTCATCCCGGATATCAAACACCAGGTTGCCAAGGCGCCTAACGGCCAGCTCAATGCCGCTGATGCTTTCCACCGGCGCCCTTGGCAGCTGGTCTTCAAAGCGCCCCTGGGGCACCTGCCCTAGCTTCTGGCACAGGGCTTCATAAAGCATCCAGGTGCCTCGGCGCTTGCCTTCTATGCTGTGGCCGGCAATGTGCGGCGTCAGCCACAGCCCCAGGTCCAACAGTCGCCGGTCAAAATCCGGCTCGGTTGCAAAGACGTCCAGCACCGCCTGCCCGGCCCCGGCTTCAAGCCAGGCCAGCAGGGCGGCGTTATCCACCACGCTGCCACGGCAACTGTTGATCAGCAGCGCCCCTGGTTTCATGGCGGCCAATTCGGTTGCCCCAATCATATGGCGCGTGCCCTGGCCGCCAGGTACATGCAAGGTCAGCACGTCCACCTGGGGCAGCATCTGGGCCAGGGTGATAAAACCCGGCTCGCCCTTTGGCGGATCGCAGCACAGCACCTTAACACCCAGCACATTTAGCCGTCTAGACAGCCGAGAGCCAATATTTCCGACGCCGACAATGCCGACGGTCAAGGCCGGCAGGTCCCGGCCAGTCATCGTCTGCCAGTTCAGTACCGCCGACAGCACATAGTCGGCTACGGCGTCGGCATTGCAGCCAGGGGCGGCAGTCCAAAAAAGACCTTTTTCTTCAATGGCTTTAATGTCGAGATGGTCGGTGCCTATGGTGGCGGAGCCGATAAAGCGCAACTTGGGCGCCTGGGTCAGCAGGGCGGCGTCGACCTGGGTCACCGAGCGTACCAGCAAAACCTCGGCCTGGGCCAGCTGCGCTGGCGTCGGTTGGCGGCCTTCGAAACGTTGCAGTGTTCCCAGAGGGGCAAAGAGATCGTCGACCAGGGGCATCAGGCCGTCGGCAAGGATATTGAGCATGGTGCAGGCACAAAAAAACCGGTTTGGGGTGAGTCTACCCCAAACCGGCCTTTTTAGAAGCCTTAGCCCTGGTAGCGTTTCATCACCAGGGAGGCGTTGGTGCCGCCAAAGCCGAAGCTGTTGGACATCACCACATTCAGTTTGGCGTCGGTGGCGGCGCGAATAACCGGCATGCCGTCCGCTTTCTCGTCGAGGTTCTCGATGTTGACCGACGGGGCGATAAAGCCGTGCTCCATCATCAGCAGCGAGTAAATGGCCTCGTGCACACCGGCAGCGCCCAGGGCGTGGCCAGTCATGGCCTTGGTGGCGGAGATGGCCGGTACCTTGTCACCAAAGAGGGTGCGGATGGCTTCCAGCTCTTTGACGTCGCCCACCGGGGTGGAGGTGCCGTGGGTGTTGATGTAGTCGATAGCGCCGTCCACACCCTGCATGGCCATCTGCATGCAGCGCAGGGCGCCTTCACCGCTGGGGGCGACCATGTCGTAACCGTCGGAGGTGGCGCCGTAGCCAACAATCTCGGCGTAAATCTTGGCGCCGCGAGCCAGGGCGTGTTCCAGCTCTTCCACCACCACCATGCCGCCGCCACCGGAAATAACGAAACCGTCACGGTCCGCATCATAGGTGCGGGAGGCCTTTTCCGGGCTGTCGTTGTACTTGGTAGACAGGGCGCCCATGGCGTCGAACATCATCGCCAGGGTCCAATCCACTTCTTCACCGCCGCCGGCAAAGACCATGTCCTGCTTGCCCAACTGGATAAGCTCGGCAGCATGGCCGATACAGTGGGCAGAGGTGGAGCAGGCGGAGCTGATGGAGTAGTTCACGCCCTTGATTTTAAAAGGGGTGGCCAGGCAGGCAGAAACGGTGGACGACATGGTGCGCGGCACCATGTAGGGGCCGACGCGCTTGACGCCTTTTTCGCGCAGGGTGTCGATGGCCAGGCTCTGGTTCTTGCTGGAGGCGCCGCCGGAGCCGGCAACGATACCGGTACGAATATTGGACACCTGCTCCTCAGAAAGGCCCGCGTCCGCGATAGCTTGCTCCATGGCAATGTAGGCATAACCGGCGGCTTCACCCATAAAGCGGATGGCTTTACGGTCGATGTGCTCGCTGATATCCAGCTTCACATCACCCCAAACCTGGGACCGCAGCCCCTGTTCTACGAACTGCTGGGAATGGGAGATACCGCTCTTACCGGCTTTCAGGGACGCCAGCACTTCCTCTGCGTTGTTGCCGATGCTGGATACCACACCCAGACCGGTGATCACGACGCGTTTCATCATGCCTCACTTAATTCAGTTGCATTAACCCTATGGTACGCAAAGGGACAAACCCAAGTGGTCGGCTTTCCCCATGGTCCAGTACCCAGGTCAAGGGTAGAATACGCCACCCTAAGCAGCGGGGATGACAACAATGCGACAGGCCAGCATACATTTCAATGAACAGGGCACGCCGGTGGCCCAAGACTTTGACGACGTTTACTTTTCCAACGCCTCTGGCCTTGAAGAAAGCCGCTTCGTATTTTTGCACAATAATGGCCTGCCCCAGCGTTTTAGCGATCACCAAGGGGCCTTTGTTATCGCCGAAACCGGCTTTGGCACCGGCCTTAACTTCCTGGCCGCCTGGCAGGCTTTTAATGCGCAGGCCGGCCCCAAGGCCCGGCTGCACTTTATCTCCACCGAGAAATTCCCCCTAAGCCGCAGCGATTTAACCGCTGCCCTTAGCGCCTGGCCAGAACTTGCCGCGTTCTCGGAGCAGCTTATCGAGCAATACCCCGACGCCGTCGAAGGCTGCCATCGCCTGCTGTTTGGCAAGGTCACCCTGGACTTGTGGCTGGGGGACATTAAAGATCTGCTGCCAAGCTGGCAGCGCCCCCAAGGGGGCCTGGTAGACGCCTGGTTTTTAGACGGCTTTGCCCCCGCCAAAAACCCCGAAATGTGGCAGCAAAGCCTGTTTGACGCCATGGCCAAGCTTGCCAAACCCGGCGGCACCTTTGCCACCTTTACCGCCGCCGGCTTTGTGCGCCGGGGCCTAAATGCCGCCGGCTTCGCCGCCAACAAGGTGCCGGGCTTTGGCACCAAAAGGGAGATGCTGGCAGGGTGCCTGGCAGCGCCCAGCGCCCAGCCTGCGGCCACCATTTATCAAAGGCGCCCAGCGAAGAAGCTTGGCAAGGTGGCCATTGTCGGCGCTGGCCTTGCCGGCGCCGCCTGTGCCTGGCAGCTAAGGCGCCGGGGCATCGAAGCCACCCTTTTTTGTAAAGACAATCTGGCCGCCGTCGGCGCCTCAGGTAACCCTCAAGGGGCGCTCTACCCGCTGTTAAACATCGACCAAGACGCCGTCAGCCAGCTTTTTGCCAGCGCCTTTGGCTACAGCCGCCGCATTGCCGTTGAAAGCGGCATTCCCCAAGGCCTCAACGGTCTGCTGCAACTGGCGCTGGACGACAAGCTCAAGGCCCGCTACCCACGCCTGGCCGAGGGCTATCCGGCCCTTTGCCGCTATGTGGACGATGTGGAGGCCAGCGCTCTGGCCGGGGTGTCCCTGCCCTACCCTGGCCTTTACTTTGAAAAAGCGGGCTGGCTGAAACCGCCGGCGTTGGTGGACTGGCTGCTGGCCGGCAGCAAGGTACAGTTTGATGTGGAGGTCACCGGCTTTAGCCAAAGTGCCGAGGGTTGGCAGCTTTTGGCAGGCGACGCCGTGCTGGGCACTTTCGATAATCTTATTCTTGCCGCCGGCCCCGGCAATATCACCCTTGCCGAAAAGCTGCCGCTTACCGCCGTGCGCGGGCAAATCAGCCAAGTCAAAGCCGACGGCCAGTTGGCCAGCCTTAATACCGTGCTGTGCCACAACGGTTATATGACGCCGCCCGAGGCTGGGGCCCTGTGTATCGGCGCCAGCTTTGTACGCCAAGACCTCGACATCGCGGTGCGGGAGGAAGAGCACCAAGAGAATATCGCCAAGATGAAGGCCAGCTTCCCGGGTGCCGATTGGCTGCCGGAAGGAATCGTCGGCGGTAATGCCGGCACCCGGGTGGTGCTGCGGGACCACCTGCCGGTAGTGGGCGCCCTGCCCGATCCGGCCGGTTTTGAGGGCAAGAGTGAGAACGAGATGGCGGCTACCGAATATGAAGGGGTGTGGCTACTGGGCGGCCTTGGCGCCCGGGGCGTCACCTCGGGGCTGTTGTGCGCCGATGTGCTGGTGTCGCAAATGCTGGCTGAACCGCTGCCGCTGCCTAACGCAGTGCTGGATGCGCTGATGCCCAACCGGTTTTGGGTTCGCAGGCTTAAGAAGGGCCTTTCTATCTAAACTCAAGGGCCCAGCGAGGGACGCCAATAAAACCCAAAAGGCCCGGGTTAGTGCAGTGCAGACCTGCGCCAAACCCGGGCCTTTTTAACGCCATATTGGCAAGCGCAGTAGCGCCTTTACTGGCTGACCCGCTCCCAAAGGCCCACTACCAGCGCCTGATCCTGAGGGTTCAGCTCGCCCGCTTCGATGGCTTTATTAAGGCTGGCCTTGACCCGCACTTTAAGCTCTGCCACTTGCGGCTCGGTCTCTTCCAGCTCGTATTGGCCAGCCGAAAGGCTAACGTGGCCTTGCAGGTAGCCACTGGCGAACAGATCGTCGTCGCTGCCGGTTACTACCAAATCGTCCAGTTGGGTTTGGATATTGTCTAGAAACTGCTGGTAAGCCATATCAGTCCGTCGGGTTAGCGGCCCGGTACATAACGCTGTCCCGGTAGCCGGTAATGATGGGGTAAATACCGGTGAGCTCTCGGTCTAGCGCCGCGTCGCCGGTATCGATGATCAGGGGGCGCCCGTCCAGGGCTTGCAATTTACGCTTGGTGGCCACCACCAGGATGTTGTCACGGCCTATGGCGCGAATAACCCTGGGGCTCAGCTGCTGGTTGCCGCGGCCAAAAAGATGGCCCTGGCCACCAATCAGGGTGATCACCAGCTTGGTGCCGGGAATGATAGCCTCAAAGAGCTGCGCTTCGGTGAGATCGCTTTCTAAAAGCTGCTCGTTCTCGATAAGGTCGACCCCCAGCAGGGTGTTAGCAAGGCCCAGCTCTTCCATGATAAAGGCCACAGTGCTGCCCGAGCCCATCACAAAGCGCTGGCCCAGCTCCATGCGGCTGATAACCTCGCTGGCAATATCATGCAGCACCAGTTCGTCCGATTCCTTGCCGCCCTGCTTGACCGCCTGCACGTAGCGCAAGGAGCTGGGAATGCGCATCTCGCCAAAGCGCTTGGCGCGCACCACCCCTTGGCGAAACTGGCTCTCGTCGATGTCCATGACATCGGCGTCCACCAGGCTCAACAGCTCGCCCCGGTGCAAGGAAGCAATCAGCTCCCCGGCCGCCTTGGGGGTAACGGCGTAAACCCCAGAATGGATTTTACAGCCGGCGGGGACTCCCAGCACCGGCAGGGTTTCTTCCACGACGGCGCAGATATCCCGGGCGGTGCCGTCGCCGCCGGCAAACAGCAGCAGCTCAACGTGCTTATCCAGCAGCGCCTTGGCGGCAGCTTTGGAGTCTTCGGCAGAGGTGTCCTTTGGCGCCTGGTAGGCCACCTCAAAGCGAAAGCCCATCTCTTGAAGGAGATCGGCGCCCATCTCCCCGGAGGCGGTGATAAAAGACAGCTTATCTTTTACCGCCAGTAAGGGTTCCAAGGCAGTGCGGGTACGGTTATTGGCCTGTTTGACGGCACCACGGGCCAAGGCTTCTTCAACGACACCGTCGCTGCCCTTAAGGGCGACACTGCCACCAACCCCGGCCACCGGGTTGATGATAAGACCAAGCTTCATAGCGCCTCCGGCAAAGGAAAATCCGCCGCCACCGGCGGCTTTTGCCCGTAAAACTTGGCAAGAGCCGCCATAAAGTGGGCGGCGCGAGGGGGAAAACCTTCGGCAAGATAGCGCAGTACCTGACCGTGGACCTTGTGCTGAAAGCCAGCCCGGTCCGGCTCGGCGCTGCCGCTTAGGTTGTCGGTGCTGACGTTAAAGCGAAAACCCGCCGCCGCACACAGGCCCCATTCGATAGCCTGAGGTTTGACTTCGACGGCTTCAAAGGCCTTTTGCTGGGCGTCATCGCGGCCGTCCGGGCAGTACCAGTAGCCGTAATCCACCTGTTGGCGGCGCTGCTCCCCGGCCAGGCACCAATGGGCGATTTCATGAAGGCCAGAAGCGTAGTAGCCGTGTGCAAACACCACCCGGTGATGGGGGTTGTCGCTGTCTGCCGGCAGGTAAATGGGCTCGTCGTCGCCCCTGACCAGCACAGTGTTGTGGCTGGCCAGGAAGCAATCGTTAAAGAGCATGATGAGGTCAGAGTATCGGTGCATACGGCTTAAATGCGTCCGGTTTGCCCTCGGTGGCGCAGCCAATGGTCCATCAAGGTCAACGCCAGCATGGCTTCGGCGATGGGGACAGCGCGAATGCCCACACAAGGGTCGTGGCGGCCTTTGGTCACCACCTCCACGGCGTTGCCGTCGACATCGATGCTGCGCCCCGGCACCTTGATGCTGGAGGTGGGCTTGAGAGCGATATTGACACTGATGCTCTGGCCAGTACTGATACCGCCCAAAATGCCGCCGGCGTGGTTGGTGAGAAAGCCCTCTTCCGGGGTGATCTCGTCGCGGTGCTCGGAGCCGCGTTGGCGGGCCGCTTCGAAGCCGTCGCCAATTTCCACGCCCTTGACGGCGTTGATGCACATCATCGCCTTGGCGATATCGGCATCGAGGCGGTCAAACACCGGCTCGCCGAGGCCCACCGGTACGCCGCTGGCTTCGACCATGATCTTGGCACCAACCGAATCCCCTTCTTTTTTGATGGCCCGCAGCAGCTCGTCCAAATCGTCCAGTTTGTCTGGGTTACCGCAGAAAAAGGGGTTTTGCTCCACTTGGCTCCAGTCGGTAACCGGGCAGTCCACCTCGCCCATGGCCACCAGGGCGCCGCGGATGGTCACGCCAAATTGCGCCAGCCATTTTTTGGCGATAGCGCCGGCGGCCACCCGCATGGCGGTTTCGCGGGCGCTGGAACGGCCACCGCCGCGATAATCGCGCAGGCCGTACTTGTGGTGATAGCCATAGTCGGCATGGCCGGGGCGGAACTGGCGGGCTATTTCGGAGTAATCCTGAGAGCGCTGATCGGTGTTTTCAATCAGCAGGCCAATGGGGGTACCTGTGGTTTTGCCCTCAAAGGTGCCGGAGAGAATCTTGACCTGATCCGGTTCCTGGCGCGGCGTGGTGTAACGGGAGGTGCCAGGGCGGCGACGGTCCAGATCGTGCTGCAGATCCGCCTCGGTCAGCTCAAGCCCAGGGGGGCAGCCGTCAACAATGGCGCCCAGGGCCAGGCCGTGACTTTCGCCAAAGGTGGTAACGGTAAAGATGGTGCCAAAGGTGTTGCCGGCCATGGTTAATCCTTATAGAGGCTGAACAGGTCAGCGTGCTGGTCCAGATCTTCCTTGGTAATAAGGAATACGCCACTGCCGCCGCGCTCGAACTCCAGCCAAACGATGGGCAGCTCGGGGTACTGGTGGTTCATGTGCACTTCGCTGTTGCCCACTTCGCAAATCAAAATGCCGCCCTCTTTGAGGTGCTTGCCGGCATTGGCGAGGATACGGTTTACCAACTTGAGGCCATCGGTGCCGGCGGCCAGGGCCACGGCGGGCTCGTGGTGGTATTCACCGGGCAAGTCCGACATGTCTTCGGCGTCAACATAAGGGGGGTTGGTAACGATAAGGTCGTACTTTTCACCCTCGGGAATGGCGCGGAACAGATCCGAGTGAATAGGGGTGACCTGGTGCAACATGCCGTGTTCTTCGATGTTGCGCTCGGCTACCGCCAGGGCGTCTTTGGACAGATCGGTGATGTCCACTTCCGCTTCGGGGAAGTAATGGGCGCAAGCAATGCCAATGCAGCCGGAGCCGGTGCAAAGGTCGAGAATACGGGTGACGTCGCGGCCGTCCAGCCAAGGCGAGAAGCGCTGCTCAATCAGCTCGCCGATGGGGGAGCGGGGAATAAGCACCCGCTCGTCCACGTAAAAGGGCATATGGCAGAACCAGGACTGGCTGGTGATGTAAGGCACCGGCTTGCGCTCCTGGATACGCACCATGATGCGCTCGACGATACGTTGGCGCTCTGACACGGTCAGGCGGGCATGGCGGGTATCGTTGTCGATGTCGATGGGCAGATAGAGGGTGGCCAGGACCAGGGCTACGGCTTCATCCCAGGGATTGTCGGTGCCATGGCCGTAATAGATGTTGGCGGCGCTAAAGCGGCTGACGGCCCAACGGATCATGTCCTGGATACTGTGAAGCTCTGCAACGGCTTCATCTAAGAAAATCTTGTCCAACTCTGCCTCCCATTTCAGCCCAGCACCGCGCTGGGCTACACTATGGCCCCATGAAAAAGACCCCCATCGATAACGACGATTTGGCCCTTTTCCGTGACGCCATGGCCGACACCCGGCCGATGGCGCAGGATACCATAGGCCATGAGCGCCCGCGACGCCCCAAGCGCCGCCAATTAGCCGATCAAAAGACCGCCCGGGAGGCGAGTTTTTACTTTTCCGACAGCTACCAGCCCCACTTCGGTGAGAACTGGCCCAATTACGTGCGGGAAGGGGTGTCGGCTGGGGAACTGAAAAAGTTGCGCCGGGGCGATTATGCCCCGGAGATGACCCTGGACCTGCACGGTATGACCCGCGAAAGCGCCAAGCTCGAATTGGTGGCGTTAATTGACCGGGCCATCAAAGATCAGGTGTTTTGCCTGTGCATCATGCATGGCATCGGCACAGGCGCACTGAAAAAGCAGGTACCCAGTTGGCTGGCGCAGCACCCCAAGGTGCTGGCGATACAGTCGGCCCCCAGGGAATACGGGGGCCAGGGGGCATTGCTGATACTGGTGGACTCAGTCCACTGAGGAGAGTTGGCGAAGGCTCACTTTGGCCTTGCCGTCTTCGATGTCGATGACCACGATTTGCGCCGTGGCAAAGGCCATGGGCACTTCGCCGGGCACTAGTTTTTCCACCAGGTAAGAGACCAGCGGCATGTGGGAAACGATAAGCAGCCGCTCGATTTCCGGCGACGCCGCCACCAGATCGGCCACAGCACCGGCATTGCCGTCGGGAGTCAGTTCAGGGAGAACCAGACGCTTAGGATGGGCATCCAGAGCACGCAGGGTCTGCTCGGCAGTCTGCTGGGCACGCAGGTAAGTGCTCACCCAAAGGGCATCGGGCGTCCAGCCCAGGCTTTTCAGCCACTGGCCCTGCGCCTGGGCCTGCTGCTGACCCAGGGCGGTCAGGCGGCGCTCGGCGTCGTGGGTTATCTGCGGTTCGGCCTCGCCGTGCCGCATTACCAGGATCTGCATCTGTCATCTCCATACAAAACTGGTCGCGCAGTGTACAGAAAGCCGTCGGCGTTTCCAATCTTGCCAAGGACGGTCATAATGAAGATTCGTCCTGACCACAGGGGCCACCGTGCATAAAAGTCCTTTTGATCACCGTACTTACCGACACATCACCTTGGCCAACGGCCTGCCGGTACTGGTGGTGGAGGACCCCAAGAGCCACAAGGCGGCGGCCGCTGCCGCTGTGCGGGTGGGCCACTTTTTCGACCCGCCCCACCGGGAGGGCTTGGCTCACTTTGTGGAACATTTGTTGTTCCTGGGTACTAATACGCACCCGGGCACCGGCGAGTATCAGAATTTTATTCAGAGCGCCGGCGGCAACCACAACGCCTGGACAGGGACAGAGCAGTCCAGCTATTTCTTCGATATTCCGCCGCAGCAGTTTGCCGAGGCCCTATGGCGCTTTTCCCGCTTTTTTGTCTGCCCTTTGCTGTCCAGTGAAGCGGTGGATAAGGAGCGCCATGCCATCGAAGCCGAATATCGCCTGAAATTGCAGGACGACACCCGCCGCCTCTACCAGGTGCACAAGGCGGTGGTGAACCCCGAGCATCCCTTTAGCAAGTTCTCGGTGGGCAACCTCGAAACCCTGTCCGGCGACCCAGAAGCCTTGGCCGCAGAGGCCAGGACCCTCTTTGAACATCACTACCACGCCGGCAATATGACCCTGGTGCTCTACGGACCACAATCGGTGGCCGAGCTTTCGTCCTGGGCCCACAGTTATTTTTCCGATATCCGCCGGGGCGATAAGGTGCCGGCCTTTTGGGAAGGTACCCGCCTCTACCAGAACCTGCCCTTCCAGGTGTCAGCCAAGCCTTTGAAAGACCAGCGGCGCCTGGCGGTGAACTTCCCGCTGCCGTCGGTGCAGAGCGAATACCGGCAAAAGCCCCTGACCTTTATCAGCCACCTGCTGGGCCACGAGGGCCAGGGCAGCCTGCTGGCCTACCTCAAAGAACGCCAATGGGTTGAGGCCCTGTCCGCTGGCGGCGGCATCAGCGGTAGCGGTTTTCGCGAATACACAGTACAGTTTTTACTTACTCCCCAAGGAGAAGCCCACCAGGCCGAGATCGTCGAGGCCCTCTTTGCCCAGTTGGCCCTGATCCGCACCCAGGGCCTGGAAAGTTGGCGTTTTTCTGAACGCCAACAACTGGCAGAGCAATCCTTTCGGTTGATGGAAGTCACGGAGCCCATGGATTACGCCAGCCACCTGGCGGTTAATCTGCTGCAATTTCCGCCTGACGATGTGCTTTACGGCGATTTTGTGATGACTGGCTTCAGCCCGGAGCGGCTGCACTATTGGCTAGACTTCCTGACCCCGGACAACCTGCGCCTGGCCCTGGTGTCTCCGGATGTAGAAGGGGAAGCAGAGGCGCCCTGGTACCACACCCCCTTTCTGACCAGGCCCATCAGCAAGGAATGGCTGGCCCGCTGGCATGCCCCCAGGGTGTTTGGCGAGCTGCGCCTACCCTCCCCCAATCCCTTTTTGGGCCAGCCCCCAGAGCCGGCCCCCCTGGGCCGGGTGCAAAATCGTCCCGAGCCGGTCAAAAGCGGGCCCCACTTACGGCTATGGCACTGGCAGGACCCGGATTTCAGGCTGCCCAAAGGGCACTTGTACCTAGCCATGGAAAGCCCCCATGCCATGGAAACCCCGCGCCATATAGCCCTGACCCGGCTCTGGCTGGACATGGTGTCAGAATCGTTGACAGGCGAGCTTTATGACGCCGAGCTGGCTGGTCTTAGCTGGCAGCTCTATCCCCAGCAGGCCGGTATCACCCTGCAGCTGGGGGGCATTTTGGGGCGCCAGCATCGCTTGTTTAGTCATATCACCCAGCGCCTTCTGGACGAGCCGCCCCCCAAAGGGGTGATGGAAATGTGCCGAAAGGCCCTTATTCGCCAATACCAGTCACTGAAACAACAAAAGCCGGTGCAGCAGTTGCTGGCGGAATTGACCCGGCTTTTACAACCGTCCCATCCTGGCTATGCCCGGCTGGCAGCCGAGATGCAGCAACTCAGTTACGACGATCTGGTGGCACACCAGCAGGAGGTCACCAGCTCGTTGTTCGTGGAAGGCCTGGTCCACGGCAGTGCCCCCATCGACGAGGTGTACCCCTGGCTTGAGGAAGTGACCAACAGGGCCAAGGGCCAGGAGCCGGTGCGCCGGGTGCTGCGCCTGGAACACAGGGGGCCATTGCTGCGTACCCATGGCGTGGACCACCCGGACTCGGCGCTGCTGGTGTTCTACCAGGGCCGCCACGCGTCTCCCAAGGAACATGCCTTTTTCATGCTGGCCCAGCAGCTGATGAGCGCCACCTTCTTCGACGAGCTGCGCAACAAGCAGCAACTGGGCTACATGCTGGGGGTCAGTTTCTTCCCCATGCAACGGCTGCCAGGTTTGCTGTTCTACGTGCAAAGCCCGGTGGCCGGCCCGGTGCAGCTGCTGGACGCCATCGACGATTTTATCGCCGACTTTTCGCTGTTACTGCTGGGGCTGAGTGACCAGCAATGGCAGGCCACCAAGGCGGTGTTGCTGCACCAGTTGGCCCAGCCCGACGCCACCTTGGCCGATCGCAGCGCCAGGCTCTGGAACGCCGTTGGCCAGGGTGACTTGACCTTCGACTGGCGCCAACGCCTGAGCCGCGCCATTCACGGTTTCAACCGTACTCAACTGATCCGGATGATGGTCAAGCGGCTGCGAAACCGCTCGGCCGACCGGCTACTGCTGGCCTCGGTGGGCCACCAGCATCGGCATCTTGAAGCGCTGGATAACCTTCGACTTATTACCGACGTAGAGCTCTTTAAAACCCAGTTGCCTCAGTGCCGCTGGCCGCCGGAGCCCTTCCGTTCTTAACGCCGGGAAAGGAGAGGATTGGCCGGTGGTCGTGGACCTTGATCCGGTGGTGCGCCTGCTGCCGGGAAGGATGGGCTAACACCAGGGTAGCGCCTGGTGGAACAGCCCCTCCCCCCCTCTCATGGCGTGCCTTTGACAGTGCTAGATGCCTAAGTTATAAGGATATATTGATTCTCATCCGCCCCTTTCCAGGTAGCCAGATGTGGCCCAGAAACCCCAAAATTAAAGGGCAGCCTTGGCTGTGGCTGTTTTGTCTCTTGTCCTTCTCGACCTGGGCCCAACTTCCCGAGCAACCACAGTTTTACCAATACCAGGTGTTGGACAAGGAAGCCGGTTTACCACAGCTGACCGCCCTGGACATGGTTACAGATCACAAGGGCTTCACCTGGATAGCCACCACCAGCGGCCTGTCCCGCTTCGATGGCCGCAGCCTGGTCAACTTCCTGCCCGGCAGCGACAAATTCCCCGCCAAATCCGGCTTTATCCGCAACCTTTTCAACGATAGCCACAACAACTTATGGGTAGGCACCCAGAATGGGTTGTTGGTAAAAAAATGGCCGGCCTCGGCATTTTCACGGCTCGACAGCTTCGATGACAAAGTCATATGGTCTGTCAATGAACTGGGGGACGGCACCATTTTGGTGGGTGCCCAGGACGGGCTTTATGAAGTTAACCCCGCATCATTCAAAGTTGAAGACCAAGTAAGCATCAGCAACGTTAAACAAGTCATGCCTTACCAGGGCGGATTCTTGGTAGCCACCTATGACAAGGGATTGCTGTCACTTAACAGAGCCTTTGAAAAAACCGGTGAAGAGCTCCGTTTCGGCCTGAATATCAACAAGGTGGCTAACGTTGGCAATAGCGTCTATGTCGCTTCCGAGCTTGGTTTCTTTGATTTCAAAAAACCAAGTCAGCCACTTTTCAAAGCGCCAACCTACGATTTCCGACATGACGGCAGCCAATTCAAGCTGGCTACCGAAGAGGGACTCATCCAATTAAATGGCCAAGACAAGCCAACCTTTTTTTTCAAAGGCAAGTCATGGACCTTTGTAGAAGACAACAAGTCGCTCCTGCTGGGAACCCATTCCAACGGCGTCATTATTTTCAAGAAAAACCCATCGGCACTTACCAACCAGACCCTACCCTCCAGTTCATCTAGCACTTACGTCAAATTCATTGCGCACTCGGGCAAGGACGTATTACTGATTGACAACAAGGCCAATGCTTATATCTATAACGGTGAGACGATCAAGCCCCTCGCCCTCGACGATGGCAAGGTGAACTATCTTTTTGACAGTGCCAATGGCTACCTCATTTTGACGTCCAATGGCTTGGTGGTACAAAACAGAGGCCAGACGCAGACAATTGTTTCTGACATTGCATTCAACTCGGCCATTTATCAGGAAAACTGGATTCTTAGCGATAGAAACCACAATTATTACCACTTGGAGGCCGGCCATATCATCAGGGATGGCGGCTTTACCAGTTGTAACCCCGGTTTCACCAATCATCTTTACAAGTTCAAAGGTGTCCAGTATTTGGCAGGGGACAACGGGCTCTGCCAAAAAGAACTCTCTTCAGGAAAAGAAGTCAAGGTCGTTGATACTTGGACAAAAAAGGTTGTCGAGTATAAGAACAGGCTCTATGCACTTCTTAAAGATGGCAGGATCATCGACATTGCCAGCGGCGAAGTTCTCCAACTGCCGTTAAAGCCCAGCGAGGAAATTTACTCTGGCGGCACTGTGGCTGTAGCCAGTGGCGAACGCTTTGTCACCCTGACTTCGTCCGGTTTTAAGGTATTCGATGTTCAGGGTGATTTGCTCCACCTTGGCATCGTTGCCAGTTTTGATAGCCGATACAACATTCTTGATGAATATGCCTCTACTGCCTTCATGATCTCCCCCAGCGGCACCCTTTATCTCGGAGGTATAGGCGGTATTACGCTAGTCGGTGTGGGTTCGGTGCCTCACGACAGTCCAAGCGGGGATATTACGGTATCAGGAGTGAACCTGTTTGGTGACGAACGAAATGATTTATTGGGTGAACTGCTTAAGACGCACTCACTGACATTGGAGTACCACCAGTATCCATTATTCTTGGATTTGTCATTGCTCAACAGCGAGTTTCCAGACAGAGCCAGCTTTCAATACAAGGTATCCAGTTACGATGACAGATGGTACGACCTGGACAACTCCAATCGCCTGGCACTGAGCAAGTTGGACTCGGGGACCCATAAGATCACCTTTCGGGCCATAGATGGTGGCAGAGTCGTTGCTCAAAGCCAGGGCATTAATCTGGTGATACTGCCCCCCTGGTGGCGAAGCAATGGTGCTATTTTCGTCTACATCTGCATTGTCTTCTTTATTGCCCTGCATATATTGTCCATAGTCCGCACCCGGCGGCGCCAGCATGCCCGCATAGTGGAAAGCGAAGAAAGATTGAAACTGGCCCTCTGGGGGAGCGGTGACGAGCTTTGGGACTGGGATATCGAGAACGGCAACATCTATCGATCCAATATCTGGGACACCCTGCTACTGCCGGATGACGGTGTCCGTACCGCAGACAACAAGAACAATATTTACCCCAAGGATCTGGCCAGGGTGAAATCAACCCTCAATGCCTGCTTCTCTGGAGAGCAGGACGAATTTGAAATCGCCTACAGGGTCAAAGGTAAGGAAGACGATTGGGTCTGGATCCTCGATAGGGGCCGGGTGGTGGAATACAACGACAGGGGCGCCCCTGTCCGCATGACCGGCACCATCAAGAACATTTCCAAGCTCAAGAAGACCGAAGAAAAGCTCAAACTGCTGGCCCAGTCATTCCGCAATATTTCCGACGCCATCTGTATTACCTCGCCGGATTTCATTATCCAGGATATCAATGATTCCTTTACCCGGGTCACCGGCACCAGCCGCCAGGATGCCATCGGCAAGCCGTGGAACTTCTCGCTCTACAACGAACGTTTCATGGAGCAGATCAAACAGGCCCTGGAAAAATCCGGCCGCTGGCACGACGAGCTGGAAGCCAGGCGCAACAGTGGCGAGATCTACCCTATCGAGATCACCATAGACAGGGTCATGGATGACGAGAAGGACTCTTTCCATTTCGTGGCCGTCTTCTCCGACATTTCCGAGCGTAAGGAAAAAGAGCGGGAGCTTGAACGCCTGACCAACACCGACCCCTTGACCGGCCTGCCCAACCGCAGCTTCTTTATGAGTACCTTGCATGGCCTGGTGCGCAAGAAGCAGCCTTGTGCCCTGATGGTGCTGGATCTTAATAACTTCAAGCAGGTAAACGATTCCCTCGGCCACCAATACGGCGATCAGCTACTTTTGGAAGTGGCAGACCGCCTGCAGTACGTGATGGGTCAGGAACATACCCTTTATCGCCTAGGGGGAGACGAATTTGCCATAGTGGTGGACAGCCAGGCCAAGCTCGACGACATCACCCGTTTGTCTGCCGCCCTGCATCGCCAGTTGATGGCCCCCTTCTACCTCCACGGCGAAGAAATCAACGTCACCTGCGCCATTGGCGCCGTCCTCTATCCCGATGACGGTGACAACCCGGAGAACCTGCTGCGTAATGCCGACGCCGCCATGTACCACGCCAAGCACGTTGGTGGCGATATCTGCCAGTTCTTCTCCACCACCATGAATGAGCAGGCCCATGCCCGCCTCGCCCTGGAGAACCGGGTACGTAAGGCCCTGCGGGAAAACCTGTTCGAGGTCTTCTACCAGCCCAAAGCCGACACCTACTCAGGACAGTGCAAGGGCGCCGAGGCCCTTTTACGGCTGCCGGACGGCAGAGGTGGCTATATTTCCCCGGCCGACTTTATTCCCATCGCCGAAGAAAGCGGCTTGATTGTCGACTTGGGTAACTGGGTGATGCATGCCACCTGCCGTCAGGTCTGCAAATGGTATGATCAAGGCCTCTTCCCCGGCCGCATCGCCATCAACCTGTCGCCACGACAATTCCGCCAGCAGGATCTGGTGGCCCGAATCGACGAAGTCCTGGAGACCTGTGGCCTGCCTCCCCACCTGTTGGAGCTGGAGCTGACCGAGGGCGCCATGATGGAAGATCCCATCAGGGCCATCGCCGTGATGGAAAGGCTGAGGGAGCGGGGTATTACCCTGGCCATGGACGACTTCGGTACCGGTTATTCTTCCCTGTCCCACCTGCGCCAATTTCCCGTCACCAGCGTCAAAATTGACCGCTCCTTCGTCAAAGACTTGACGGTAGATACCAGTGCCAGGAGCCTCACGGCAGCCATTATTTCCCTGGCCAAGAATATGGAACTGCAGGTGGTAGCCGAAGGGGTAGAAACTGAAGAGCAATTGACGGCTCTCAAACAGCTCAACTGTCCTATCAGCCAGGGATATCTGTTTGGTAAACCCATGCCAGCCATGGATTTTGAGCAATTATTGCTGAAAAGAGGGGGAAAACTCGGCCCGGCAGATGTTGTCAGTTTGAAACGTTAAATGATCGAGGGTGTTGGCACAGTGCTTGCTCTTCATTAACGGCAAGACACTACTTACACTCACTGAGGATAATAATCATGTTTAACGCTTCTCTGCTGGCCATTCTGCTCAACTTCTTCAATCCTACCCCGACCACCCAGATCGAAGATCAGGTAGGTCTGTCCCCCACCTCCGCATCCGCGCAGGTAATGATTGAAGACCAAGTAGGCCTGTAATCATGATCACCCTTCTGAAAACCTGGCTGGGACGCCGCCCTAAGCGGTCCCACCGGCTGCCTGAGGGGTTGGAGACACTGTCTATAAGAGTGACCCCGGCTCAAAGGTGGTGGTCCTGACGTGAAAAAGGCGCCTGATGGCGCCTTTTCTTATGCCCGGAATAAAATGCCGGAGTAACCACAAACCTGACGCCACCAGAGTCGCTTTCTGGCTTGCAGCATGGGCCAGGCAAAGGGACCAGTCACCAGGCCAACCAGAGCCCAATAACGGGGTCTGATACCGCCCTTGAGGGCTTCAATGTAAAACAGCAGGGAAAAGGCAGGGAAAAACAACGGCAACAACAACCAGGACATAGGGCACCTCTACAGCTAGCCCCGTACTTTACCATGATGACGAATTTATGACCAAAAAAAGGGGAGCCCGAGCTCCCCTTTTTTACTCAGTCATTGTAAAAATGACCGCCGTCTTCGGCCATCTTCACCAGCAATGGGCTGGGAGCAAAGCGCTCCCCGTGCTGGGCCTTGAGGGCCTCAAGCTTGGCCACTACCGCTTTGGCGCCCAACTTGTCCATGTAGCGGAAAGGCCCGCCCAGGAAGGGAGGAAAACCGATACCGAAAATGGCGCCGATATCGCCGTCGCGGGCACTTTGAATGATGCCCTCATCCAGGCAGCGTGCCGCCTCGTTGAGCATCTGCAGCAAGGTGCGCTCGGCAATGGCATCCAGGTCCAACCTACCGGCAGGGCTGATGCCCAGCACCCGGTACACAGACTCGTCCACCGGCTTTTTCGGCAGCTTTTTCAGCGGATTCCAAGACTTGGGCAGATCCTTGTAAAGATAGAAACCCTTCTGGGATTTCTTGCCCTTACGGCCGTCGGCCAGCAGCTTGTCAAAGGCCGCCGGTGCTTGGAAGCGCTCGCCCAGTTCTTTTTCCAGGATGGGGGCAATTTTGGCACCCACATCGATACCCACCTCGTCCAGCAAGGTCATGGGACCCACCGGCATGCCGAAGGCGGTCAGGGCCTTGTCCAGTTTTTCAACCGGCTCCCCTTCCATCAGCAGGTAGGCTGCTTCGTTCATGTACAGACCCAGGATACGGTTGACATAGAAACCGGCGCCGTCTTTGACCACGATAGGGGTCTTGCCCTGGCGGCGGGCAAAGGCCACTGTGGTGGCGATGGTCTGGGGCGAGGTCTTGTCGTGGGCAATGATCTCGGCCAGGGGCATCTTGTCCACCGGCGAGAAGTAATGCAGGCCGATGACGTTTTCAGGGCGCTGGGCGGCCTCGGCTATCTGGCCTATGGGCAGAGACGAAGTGTTGGAGGCGAAGATGGTCTCGGGGCCGCAGTGGGTCTCGATGTCCTTGACCATCTGATGCTTGAGGGCCAAGTCTTCAAACACCGCTTCGACGACGATATCCACGTCATGGAAGCCCCGGTACTGGGTGTCGCCGGTCAGCATCATCATCTGCTTTTGTGCCTGGCTCTTACGCAGGTGGCGGCGCTTAACCTTCTTCATCAACAGGTCGTAGCTGTATTTGAAGGCATGGCTGATGCCCTGCTCGCCAATGTCCTTGATACGCACAGGCACGCCGGCCTTGGTCACGGTGACGTTGGCAATGCCGCCACCCATCAGGCCGCCACCCAAAACCGCCGCCTTGGCGACTTTCCTGGGAGTCACGCCCTCGGCGCCGGTTTCCTTCTTCATCTGAGTGGTTGCGAAGAAAAGGCCGCGCAGCTGCTTGCTCTCTGGCGTTTTTACCAGTTCGCCGAAGTACTTGGCTTCAACCGCCAGGCCTGCGTCCATGCCGTCGGTCATACCGACCCGCACGCATTCGAGGATCTTAAGTGGCGCCGGGTAATGACCACCGGTCTTTTTCAGCACGGTTTTACGGGCCTGGTCGAAGACGATGTTGCGGCCAACGCCATTGTCTTCCAACAGCTTGTCCTTAAAGCCCAGTTTGACACCGTCGCGCAGGGGCTTGCCTTTCTTGGCAAGGCCGATGGCCACGTCCAGCAGGATGCTTTGGGGCACCACTTCGTCCACCAGGCCGGCCTTTTTGGCCTGGGCAGGGCGCAGCTGTTTGCCGGTCAGCATCATGTCCAAGGCTTTCTGAATGCCCACCAGGCGCGGCAGGCGTTGGGTGCCGCCGGACCCCGGCAGCAGGCCCAGCTGCACTTCCGGCAGGCCAAGAGCGGTCTTGTCCCAATCGGAGGCAACCCGACCGTGGCAAGCCATGGCCAGCTCCAGGCCACCGCCAAGGCAGGGGCCATGGATGGCGGCGATAAGCGGCACCTTGAGGCTTTCCAGCTCGGCGCAGATGGCATGGCCGGCCTTGGACAGGGCTTCGGCGTCCTGGCTGCTCTCACATTTATCCAGCATGCCGATATCGGCGCCAGCAATGAAGGAACCTTGTTTGCCGGACACCAGAACCAGGCCTTTTACCGCCGGATCGTGACGGATGTCGGCAAGAATGGCACGGATCTCCTCGGCAAAGGCGGCCTTGAGGGTGTTCATGGACTCGCCGGGCACATCCATGGTGATGATGCCGATACCGTCCTCGCGCAGGGCGAAGCTAAAAGTCTTGTCGGTCATTATTCGGCCTCCAGGATCATGGCAGCGCCCAGGCCGCCGGCGGCGCAGGCAGTGGTAAGGCCCAGGCCGCCACCGCGACGCTTAAGCTCGCGCAGGGTCTGGGTGATCATGCGGGTGCCGGTGGCGGCAAAGGGGTGGCCATAGGCGATGGAGCCACCCAGCACATTGAACTTGTCCATGTCGATTTCCCCTGTGGCCTTGTCGCGGCCCAGTTTTTCCTTGGCGAACTTGTCCGAGGCGAACATTTTGACGTTGGCCAGGGTCTGGGCGGCAAAGGCTTCGTGCATGTCGATAAGGGTCAGGTCTGCCAGGCTGATGCCGGCGCGGTCCAGGGCCAGGGGGGTGGCGTAGGACGGGCCCATCAGCATGTCTTCCCAGACGTCGATGGCGCTGAAGGCATAGGAGCGGATATAGCCCAAAGGCTCGTAGCCCAGCTCTTTGGCACGGCCTTCACGCATCAGGATGATGGCAGAAGCGCCGTCGGTAAGGGGGGTAGCGTTGGCGGCGGTAACGGAGCCGAACTTGCGATCAAAGACCGGCTTGAGCTTGGCGTAGCTGGCCACGTCGGAGTTTTCGCGGACGTTGTTGTCCTTGTCCAAAAAGCCTTTGTAAGGCTCGGCATGGGCCACCATCACTTCGTCGCGCAGCAGGCCGTCGGCCCAGGCCTTGGCGGCCAGGCTGTGGGAGCGGTGGGCCAGTTCGTCCTGGGCGACGCGGCTGATGCCGTGGCTCTTGGCCATCTGTTCGGCGGTGTCACCCATGGACAGACCGGTGCTGTACTCGGCCACTGCCGGCGGTACCGGTAGCAGATCCTTGAGGCCCAGGCGGCGGAAAATGGCAAAGCGCTGGCCCAGGGTCTTGGCCTTGGTCAAATCCACCAGGGCGCGGGCCAGGTTCTTGGATACCCCGACCGGCAATACGGAGGAGGAGTCGGCGCCGCCGGCGATACCGATATCGATGGTGCCGGACAGGATGGACTCCACCACGTTGGCGGTGGACTGGAAAGAGGTGGCACAGGCACGGGACACGCTGTAGGCGTCGGTGTGCACGTTCATGCCGGTGCCCAGCACGATTTCACGGGCGATGTTGGGGGCTTCGGGCATCTGTACCACCTGGCCAAACACCAGTTGGTCCACCAGCTTGGGGTCCAGTTCGGCGCGGGTCAGCAGTTCGTTGACCACCATCTTGCCCATATCCAGGGCGGGTACGCCGTGGTAGTAGGTGGCTTGGCGGGCAAATGGCGTACGCAGGCCGGCAACGACAGCGATACGCTCACCGTTGGCGGTTTTGAGGTTTTGTTGTTTGGCCGTCATCCCTTTCCTCTCTGTTGTGATGGGCGCCTCTGTGCGGCAGAGGTCTGACCTGTGAGTCCGATTGTAACCACTCCATTTCAAAATGGAAACGCCTGGCCAAGAGACTGCTGTAGACCTTAATTGCGTTTTCCGTTACAAAAAGGTCAACACTCAAGAATAATCAGAAAATCAATGACACGCGCTGCCTTCACCCGCCTGCGAAGCCACCTTGATAAACAAGTGGTGGGCCAGAGCCAACTGACCCAGAACCTGCTGATCGCCCTACTGGCCGATGGTCACCTGTTGGTGGAAGGCCCCCCCGGGCTCGCCAAAACCCGCGCCATCAAAGCCGTGGCCCAGGGCCTGGAAGCCGACTTTCACCGGGTGCAGTTCACCCCTGACCTGCTGCCGGCGGATTTGACCGGTACCGATATCTACCGGCCGGAAACCGGCGAGTTCGCCTTCCAAAAAGGCCCCCTGTTCCACAACCTGCTGCTGGCCGACGAAATCAACCGGGCCCCGGCCAAGGTGCAGTCGGCACTGCTGGAGGCCATGGCCGAGCGGCAGATAACGGTGGGCAAGACCACCTATCCCCTGCCCCGCCTGTTTTTGGTCATGGCCACCCAAAACCCCTTGGAGCAGGAAGGCACCTACCCACTGCCGGAAGCCCAGCTCGATCGCTTCTTGATGCATGTGAAGGTGGACTACCCGGACGCCCAGACCGAAATGGCGATACTGCGCCTCAACCGCCAGGAAGCCATCGAAGACAAACCTATACCGGTAGAGCCGTTGAGCCAGGACGACATCTTTGCCGCCCGCCGGGAAATATTTAACCTGCACCTGGCTGACGCCGTGGAGCAGTACATGGTGGCCCTGATTATGGCCACCCGCGAACCGGCCCGGATTGACGACGAGCTGGCCGGCTGGCTGGCCTACGGCGCCAGCCCCCGCGCCACCGCCGCCCTTGAGCGCTGCGCAAGGGCAAGGGCCTGGCTGGCCGGCCGCGACTTTGTCACCCCAGACGATGTCCAGGCCCTGCTGCCCAACGTGCTTCGCCATCGCCTGCTGCTGTCCTACCAGGCCGAGGCCGGTGGCGTCACCATGGAGCAAGTGCTGGACCGTATCCTCGCCCGCGTACCCTGCCCATGAGCGCCGCCCTACCCAGTGGCGCCAACGGCGTCACCCTGTGCCTGGACGAACTGGTGCCTTACCGGCGCCTGGCCCGCCAGGTGCAACTGACCCCCAAGGCCAGTTCCCGCGCCCACCAGGCCGGCCAGCACCAGGCCAGGGCCAAGGGCCGAGGCATGGACTTTGACGAAGTGCGCCAGTACCAGGTGGGAGACGATATCCGCACCATCGACTGGCGGGTCACGGCCCGTACCGGCAAGCCCCACACCAAGCTGTTCCGTGAAGAGCGGGAAAGGCCGGTACACCTTATTGTCGATTTGGGGCCCAGCATGCAGTTTGGTTCCAAGCTGCTGTTAAAGGCGGTGCAGGCCGCCCACCTGGCTTCCCTGCTGGCCTGGCACGTGGCCGAGCGCGGGGACCGCATCGGCGCCCTTATCGGCAACGGCGACAGCCACAAGGAACTCAAGCCCAAGGGCCGCCAGCAAGGGGTATTGGCCCTTGCCCACGCCCTTATCGACCTGCAAAACCAGGCGCCGGACTTGCACCAAAGCAAGCCTGAGCTACTGAACGATCTGCTGCGCCGCAGCCTGAAGCTGGCCGCCCCCGGCAGCCAGATCTGGCTGCTGACCGACCTGCAAGGCTGGGACACCGAAAGCCAGTGGCTGCTGGCCAGGCTGCACAAGCACGCCGACGTCTGCGTCTTTATGATCACCGACCCCCTGGAGCTGACCCTGCCCCAAAGCCGCCTGCCCCTGACCCTGCCGGTACAGGGACCGACCCAAAAGGGCCTGCTGCCCATAGGGTCGGCGCGCTTTCGCAACCACTATCAGCGCAGCCGCTTAAAGACCATCCAGGCCATACGCCAGACCCTCAAAGCCATGGATATCCGTTTTTGCGCCGTGGGCGCCCAACAGTCTTTGGAATTCCAGCTCGACCGGGTGCAGCCATGCTAGCCAAGCTCAAAGACATCCACGAACCCCTGCCCCCCTCCGCCTGGCCTCTGGCCCTGGGCTGGTGGCTGCTGCTGGCCCTGGTGCTGGCCGCCATTGCCGGCGCCATCTGGTATTGGCGGCGCCAGCGCATCACGGTGGGAGACAGGTTGCAACAACGCCTGCAGCAACTGGGTAACGGCGAAGACTTTCTGGCCATGCTCAACCAACTTCTGAAAGAAGCGGCCTGCTATTACCACCCCAAGGATCAGGTAAGCATCCTGTCTGGCAAGCCCTGGCTGGCCTTTTTACAAGCCCAGGCCACCCAGCCGGTGGACAGGCACCTAATCGAACTCCTGGAAGCCGGTCCCTATGCCAAGAGCTTTCCCATCCGTTACGAGTTGTTTCGGGATCTAAAGGCCTTCGCCAGTGCCTGGATCCACACTCAGGAGGGTCACAGTGCTGGAGTTTGAAGCCCTCTGGGTCCTGCTGCTACTGCCGCTGCCCCTGCTGTGGTTGCTGTTGCCAGCCCAACCTGTGGCTAGCCTGACCCGCCTGAAAGTACCACTGGCGGTGGTTCACCAGGCCGACGACGACAACCCTGCCGTCGCCCGGCGCCGCCTGCCGGCCTGGCTAAAGTGGCTGGGTTGGGCGCTGCTGCTGGCGGCCTTGGCCCGGCCTGTCTGGGTCGGGGATCCGGTCAGCCTGCCCGACAGCCGCCGGGAAATGATGCTGATCCTGGATCTCTCCGGCTCCATGCAGGAAACCGACATGGAATACGGTGGTCGCCCCAGTGACCGCCTCACCGCCGCCAAAGGGGTGTTGTTCGACTTCATCAAGGCCCGCCAGGGCGACCGCCTGGGCCTCATTCTTTTTGCCGATCATGCCTATGTGCAGGCTCCCTTGAGCTACGACCTGGACACCATCGCCACCCTGATGTCAGAAGCCGAATTGGGCCTGGTGGGTAACCGTACCGCCATCGGTGAAGCCATAGCCCTTGCCACCAAACAGCTGGTAGGCCGTAAGAGTCAGAAAAAAGTGGCTGTGCTGCTTACCGACGGGCGCAACACTGCCGGCGGCATCGAGCCGGACGATGCCATCGCCGCCGCCAGGGAAAAGGGCGTGACCTTCTACGCCATCGGCTTTGGCTCTGACTACCAGATAAAACGCACACCCCTTGGCAATATCAAGGTGCCCAATGGCGATCCGCCGGACGAAGCCCAGTTGGCTCGCCTGGCCGACGCCACCGGCGGCCGTTTCTTCAGGGCCAAGGATGCAGACCAGTTGGAAGACATCTACAAGGAGCTCAACCAACTTGAGCCTTTGGAAGACAATACCCAGACCCTGCGGCCCCGCACCGATATCTTTTACTGGCCCCTGGCCCTGTTGCTGCTGCTGAGCGTGGCCCTGGCCCTGTGGAGGACCCGATGATCTGGCTAAGACCAAGCTGGCTGCTGGCCCTGCTGCCCCTGGCCTTGCTGCTGTGGTGGTGCTGGCAGCGCCGCCCGGCCGGCTCCGGTTGGCAAAAATTGCTGCCACCGCACCTGGCCAAACACCTGCTGGTAGGCAAAGACGGCGCCCAAAGCCGCTGGCCTCTGGCGGCCTTGGCCCTGGCCTGGCTGCTGGGTACCCTGGCCCTGGCCGGCCCCAGCTGGGAGCAAGACCAATACCCCCTTTACCAATTAAAGGGCGGCCGGGTGTTGGTGATGGACATGTCTTTGTCCATGCGCGCCACCGATCTGGCCCCAGACCGTCTGACCCAGGCCAAATACAAAGCCATCGACCTGGTGCGCCGCCTCAACGAGGGTGAGACCGGATTGGTGGCTTACGCCGCCAGCGCCTACACCATAGCCCCCCTGACCCGGGACGGCGGTACCCTCGAGCATCTGCTCCAGGCCCTGTCCAGCGAAATCATGCCGGCCCAGGGCTCCAGGGCCGATCTGGGGGTAGTCCAGGCCATAGAGCTGCTTCAGCAAGCCGGCTACCGGCGCGGTGACATCCTGCTCTTTACCGATGGTCTCAACCCCAAGGAAAGCCGCGCCCTGGCCAACCTGGACCTGGGGCCGTTCAACCTCTCTACCCTGGTGTTCGGTACCGAAGCCGGCGCCCCTATCCGTACCCTGTCAGGGGAACTGCTTAAGGACGGCCAGGGCCAGGTGATCATTCCCCAAAGCCGTTTGAGTGATACCTGTGGCGCCGTCAACGGCCTTTGCATCAAGGCGGGCCTGGACGATGGCGACCTCAATGCCCTGCTGACCCGCCCCGACAGTGGCCAAACCCAGTCGGACGAGGTAATGACTCTGCCCAAGGACGGCGGCCGTTACCTGCTGTGGCTGCTGCTGCCCTTGGCCTTGCTGGCCTTTCGCCGGGGCCTGCTGGTACTGGCCCTGGTGGCGGTATTGCCCCAGCCTAGCCACGCTGCCCTCTTTAAAAACCAGGGCCAAGAGGCCTACCAGCAATACCAGGCCAAGGACTACGCCGAGGCGGCCAACCAATTTAGCGACCCCAACTGGCAGGCCGCCGCCCTGTACCGGGCCGGCCACTACCAGGACGCCGCCGCCCTCTGGCAAGACCAGCCCGGGGCCCAGGCTCGCTACAACCAAGGCAATGCCCTGGCGAAGGCCGGAGATACCCAAGGTGCCATCGGCGCCTACCAGGAGGCCCTGGCCGAACAGCCCGACTTTGCCGATGCCCGTTTTAATCTGGACCTTTTGAACCAACAACAAGACCAGCAACAGCAGGGCCAAGGCGACCAGGGGGATGAGTCGTCAGGACAAAAAGAACAGGATCAAAAACCGGGGGACCAGGGCCAGCAGCCCGGCGACCAGTCGGACGCCGACAAGGGCAAGCCCCAGGACCAGGGGGATAACTCCCAAAAGCCCAAGGAGCCCGATGCCGGCCAGCAAGGGGACAAGGACGCCGGAGCCAAGGACCAACCCAAGCCACAGGGCAACGAGCAAGGGCAAGAAGACGACAAGCCCAGCCCCCAAGGGGCGGACGACAAGGGTAAGGACCAGGGCCGCCAACAAAAGGCCGGCCTTGCCAAAGGCGAAGGGGACCCATCCCAAGGCCCCATGCTTAACAGCGACAAGCTGCTGGACGCCGTCAACGACGACCCCGGTTACCTGCTGCAACAGAAAATGCGCCGGGCCTATGAAGCCCAGGCCAAACACGATAAGGAAGAGGAGCAATGGTAAAGCGCCTGCTTTGGCTCTTGGCCGCCGGTTTGCCGATGCTGGCCATGGCCGCCACCCAGGTGGAGGCCACCTTAAGCCGCAACCCCGTTATCGCCGGAGAGGCGGTCACCCTGGAGGTGACGGTCAATGACGACATGGCGTCGGACGCCCTGGACACCCAGCCGCTGTTCAAGGACTTCATGGTCGGCAACACCAATGTCAGCCGCTCCACCCAAATTCAGAACTTCAACGTCAGTCGGGAAACCCGCTGGCGCATCAGCCTTATCGCCAAAAAGCCGGGGCAATACCTGGTGCCGTCCCTGAAAGTGGACGATCTGGTCACCGCCCCCATCAAGCTGGAAGTGGTGGCCCCTGGCGCCAGTACCAAGAGCCAGGACTTGATCTTGGAAACCAGCCTGTCCGACACCCAGGTTTACCCCGGGGCCCAGGTCAACTACCAGGTGCTGCTACTGGTGGGTAAGGACCTCAAGTCCGGCAAACTCTCGGATCCCAAGATGGACAAAGCCGAGTTCAAACCCCTGGGGGAGGACAAAGAAGGCACCCTGACTCGCCAGAGCCGGCGCTACCGCAGCTTTGAACGCAACTACGCCCTCTTCCCCAAGGAAGTGGGCAGCTATGTGGTGGAGCCGCCGGTCTTTAACGGCGAAATTTTCACCCAGGACAGCCGGGGCTTTTATCAGAGCCGGGAAGTAGGCAAGGTCGGCCAGCCCCAGAGCCTGACGGTACTGGCAGTACCTGACCCCAGCCGCCCCTGGCTGCCGGCCCGGGAACTGAACCTGGAGGAGCGCTGGAGCGGCGACCCAGAACATTGGGCCCTGGGCCAACCCCTGACCCGCACCCTGGTGCTCACCGCCACCGGCACCCTGGCCACCAACCTGCCGCCCCTGGATATTCCGGTGCCGGAAGGCATCAAGGTCTACCCGGACCAAAAAGACCGTAAGAGCTACATCAACGACGGTTGGATGATGGCCCAGCAGCTCTCCGCCGTGGCTCTGGTGCCGGCCAAGGCCGGTACCTTTACCCTGCCGGCAGTGGAGGTGACCTGGTTTGACACCCTGGCCAAGCAATATCGGGTCGCCAGCTTACCGGCCCGCACTTTCACCATAGCCCCCGGCACCCTGCCCCAGTCACAAGTGCAAGACAGTCAGGCCGCTCCGGCCACCACCAGCGCCGGCTTCTGGCCCTGGCTGACCCTGGCTGCCCTGCTACTGTGGGCCGCCACCCTCTGGCTCTGGCTTAAGCCCCGTCTGGGCCAAGCCAAGGCCAAGGCCCTGCCGGAGCAGGAATCTCCCGGCTGGCTTAAGCTGCGCCAGGCGGTGTTGTCGGGGGATCCGGCCAGGGCCGGCCAGGCCTTGCTGCTGTGGGCCCAGGACAAATACCAACTCCACTCCCTGGAAGCCCTGGCAGCCTATTTGGCCCATCCGCCCCTGGCGGCGGCCATCAACAATCTGCAGCAAAGCCGCTTTGCCCCAAGCCTTGCCAGCTTCAACGGCCAGGCCCTGTGGCAGGCCTTGCAGCAGGCCAAGCCGCCCCAGGCCCCGCCCCCCGGCAACGGCCTTTACGCCCGCTTTCAGCTGTAAATCATCTTACGGCTCATGCCGCCATCGGCCAGCCAATGCTGGCCGGTGACAAAGCCCGCCTCCTCGCTCAACAGCCAAGCCACCAGGCTGGCAATGTCACTGCCCCGGCCAACCCGGCCCACCGGGTGCTGGCCGTGGTCGGCCAGGCTCAGCTCGGCCTGGTCCGGGGCTATCCAGCCTGGGCTGACGCAGTTGACCCGCACCTTGGCCCCCAAACTGATGGCAAGGGCGTGGCTCAGGGCCACCAGCCCCCCTTTGCTGGCCGCATAACATTCGCTGTTGGGCTCGGACATCAGCGCCCGGCTCGAGCCGATATTCACCACACTGGCCCCTTCGGCAAAATGGGGCAGCAAGGCCTGGGTAAGCAGCAGGGGCGCCGTCAGGTTCACCGCCAGCACCTGCTGCCAGGTGGCCAGGGACAAGTCCGCCAAAGGGCTGTTGTGGGGGTCGCTGATGGCGGCATTATTGACCAGGCCATGGACGGCGCCGTCAATGCCGGCCCCAAAGCGGGCAATGGCGGCGGCGTCGGCCAGATCCAAGGCCTGGCAGCCGGGGCCTGCTGCTTTGTCCAACCCCAGCACCTTGGCGCCACGCTGGCGAAGATAGTCACAAATGGCAGCGCCAATCAGGCCATTGGCCCCGGTCACCACCAGGTTTTTTCCGTGAAAGTCAGCCATGGCTGGTTCCTTTGGGTGCAAAACCCCAGCATCGGCTGCCGCCAAAGCCTTTGCAAGGCCTCGTCAGCCGACCGGCCCTCGGCTAAGGTGGAAGGCACCACCACTTCATCAAGAAACCCATGCTAGGGCGAAAGCAAATGCGCACATGGCCGGTCAATGAAGCCATGAACACAAAACAACGACGATTCGAGGCCTTGGTCGCGGCCCTGTCCACCGACCTGTATCGCTATGGCCTCTGGCTAACGGGAGACCCGGCGGTCTCTGAGGATCTGGTCCAGGAAAGTTTCCTAAGGGCCTGGCGCTACCTTGACGACCTCAAGGATGAAAAGTCTGCCAGGGCCTGGCTCATCACCATATTGCGCCGGGAAAACGCCCGCCGGTTCGAGCGCAAGCAATTGGAGATGAGCGACTATCAGGAGGCGCAGATCCTCGACGAGCACAGCCCCGACAGCGAAACCCAACTCAGCCACCTGGAGCTGCGCCGGGCCATGAGCCAGTTGGCCCAGGACTATCGTGAACCCCTGGTACTGCAGGTGCTGTTCGGCTACTCGGGGGACGAGATTGCCCAGATCCTCGAACTCAATACCAACACCGTGATGACCCGCCTCTTTCGGGCCCGCAACCAGCTGCGCGACATGCTGGCCACAGATTCCCCCAGCAGCAGGAGGGCAACAGAATGAACGAACTGGAATTTCGCCGCCGCGCCCTGAGCGATCCCCAAGACCCCGCCCTCAAAGCCGCAGCCCAGGACAGCGACGCCAATGCCAAGCTGCTACAGGAAGTGCGCCAACAGGACGCCAAACTGCTGGCGGCCCTGAAGGTGGCCGCTCCTGGCAACCTGGCCAACCGCATCCTCTTGAACCAAAGCCTCAAGGACTTCGAGCAGCGCCAGCGCCGCCGCTGGCGTTGGCAACTGGGCATAGCGGCCTCTTTTGCCTTCCTGGCCGGCGCCCTGCTGAGCTTTTTTGCTCTGGACCGCAGCCAGCTAGGTTTTAGCCAACATGCCCTGGCCCACGTCTACCACGAGTACCCCACCATGACGGCGGCGGTGGATGAAAAGGCAACCCTGGCCACCTTCAACAGCAAGCTGGCGGCCTATGGTGGCCAGATGGACCAGCAGGTGGGCCATATCTACTTCGTCAATTTCTGCGACTTTGACGGCATTAAGAGCCTGCACGCCGTCCTGGCCGGTGAAAAAGGCCGGGTGACCCTCTTTATCGTCAACGCCAAGGCCAGCAAAGGGGAAAAGGAAAAAGCCTATTTTGCCGACGGCAAGTTCGACGGCATGGCCGAGCAATGGGGTCAGCACCAGGTGATACTGATCGGTGAAAAAGGGGAACCCCTGCAGGAGATGGAGAATAAATTAAAGGCCCACCTTAACTGGTCCGCCTAACAGCTGTACACTGACGCCCGACCTGGTCCCGTACCAGGTCTTTTTTTGCCTGTAAGCCTTTGGCAGGGCTACGAAAGGGGACTCGGAGCCCGGCAAAGTTTACTGACCGCGATTCAGTTGACTTTCATCGCAAATAAGCCGTCAGAACCTGCGCTTTTTTATGAGTATTCGCCGAACTTTTGATAATATCCTCAACAGGTCCGCTGAGCGGACTTTAATCAAGGATGTCACGTAGAGAGATAATAATTATGCAGTTAATCAGAAAATCACTTCTCGCCAGCGCCATCTTCAGCATCTGTTCCGGTGCCATGGCCGCCGGTTTCCAAATTACCGAGCACTCAGCCAAAGCCCTGGGCCGTGCCAACGCCGGTGAAGCCGCCGTTGCTGAAGACGCTTCCGTTGTTGCCTCCAACCCGGCTTTGATGACTCAGCTGACCAAGCCTGTGGTAACCCTGTCCGGCTCCTACATCATGCCGAACATCGATATCGAAGGTACCGCCACCAACTACTTCGTTACCGGCGCCTCCCCCGTTTATACCGGCCAGAACGATGTGGCCCCCAACGCCTTTGTACCGGCGGCCTACTTCGTGCTGCCCATCAACGAGCTGTGGACCTTCGGTTTCGGCGGTTTCGGCAACTTCGGCCTCAAGACCGATTACAACGACCGTATCCTGGCCAGTACCCTGGCGGATGAGACCGACCTGGTCACCATGAACTTCAACCCCAGCCTTGCCTACAAGGTCGACGACAGCTTCTCCGTAGGCTTTGGTCTGAACCTGGTCTACGCCGACGCCACCATCAGCTCCAGCATGCCCGCTGCGGCCCCTGCGCCCTTCTCCGGCCAGCTGCTGACCAAACTGGAAGGTGACGACTACGGCTACGGCTGGAACCTGGGCCTGTACTACCGCTTTAGCGACGATACCCAAGTGGGCTTCTCCTACCGCTCCAAGGTTGACCTGACCCTGGAAGGTGAGGTCGACACCGGCATCATCCCCCAGCTCAAGCCCAGCGTACCGGCTAAGTTTGACGACTCTGTCGACCTGACCCTGCCGGCCCTGTGGGAACTGGCCCTGAACCAGAAGCTGACCGACACCCTGTCCGTACAGGCGTCCGTCAACCGTATCGAGTGGTCCGAGTTTGACCGCCTGCGCGGCAATACCACCCTGGGCGCCTCCATTCTGAACCAGGAAGAGCAGTGGGACGACAGCTGGGCCTACAGCCTGGGCCTGACCTACATTGCCACCCAGGACATCACCCTGCGTGCCGGCCTGAAGTTCGATGAGAGCCCGGTAGCCGACGAGCACCGTACCCTGCGTATTCCCGACTCCGACCGCGTCTGGTACAGCCTGGGTATGACCTACCGCTTCAGCCCCAACTTCGAAGTGGACGTCGCCTACAACTACCTGGACTCCGACGAAGCCGATATCAACGAAGGCGCCGTGATCAAAGACGGCAACCCGTCCCCGGCCGGCCAGTTCAATGGCACCATGAAAGGCGACGCCGACATCTTCTCCCTGCAAGCGTCCTACCGCTTCTAAGAGAGCTGTCGCGTCAAAAAAGGGCCCCGTTGGGCCCTTTTTTATGGCCTGATGGCAATGACTTCAATTTCCACCAGCATGCCCTCCCCGGCCAGGGCCGCCACCTGCACGGCGCTGCGGGCCGGCAGATTGGGCTGGGCCTGGGTGCCAAAATACTGGGTATAGGCCTTCATAAAGCCGCCAAAGTCCATCTTGCCCCCCAAGGCCGGGTCCCCCACCAAAAACACCGTCATCTTCACCACGTCTGCCATGGCCAGGCCCTTTTCCTTTAAGGAGGCCTCGATGCGCGACAGCACGCTCAGGCTTTGCTCCTCGGTATTGCCCCAGAAGGCGGCGCTGCCCTTGGCGGCCTTGGCATCCTTGGGAGCCGGTACCATGCCGCTTTGATAGACGGTGCCCTTGACCTCCACCGCCGAGGCGATGGGAAAAGTGCTACCCCCCGGCAAGGGGTAGCGCTTGATGTCGCTGGCCTGGGCGGCACCGGCTGCCAGCAGCAGGGTGCCCATCAACAGTGTCCGTTTCATTTTTATGGTCCTCAGTGTGGTGGTGCTGACAATTGGTTGAGGTAGACGGCGAGATCCCGCATCTCCTGGTCCGAGCCCAGCAGCAGAGCTGCCTGGCCCATGATCTGGCCGCTTTGGTCGGTGCCGGCCTGGCCCCGCTCCCCATCCCGGTAGGCTTTGAGCTGCTTGAACAGATACCAGTCGCTTTGGCCGGCCAGGGGCGGCGCCTGCAGCGCTTCAAGCCCTTGGCCATTATCGCCGTGGCAACCGGCGCAGCGCGGGTAAAGGACCTGGCCCCGGGCCGGGTCGCCGTCAAGGGTGCCCTCGGCCCGATGTACGCCGAGGCCAGCCAGAAAGCTAACGGCCTCCTGAATGTGCTGAGGCGACATGGTCTTCGCCACCGCCGCCATTTCCTGGCCATGCCAGTCCCCCTGGCCGCGCCAGCCTTGGCCAAAGCCATGGAGCTGGCCCTTGAGGTACCAGCCGGGCAGTATCGACAGGTTGGGGGCAGCAACGGTGGCATTACCGCTGGCGTTGCTGCCGTGGCATACCAGGCAGTAACGGGCATCGTCGCTGGCTGCCAGGGCCGGCAAAGCCAGTAGCAGACCCAACAGCAGCACTTTGTTCATGCGGCCTCCCGGGCACGCTGCCCTTCGCGGCGTTCGATATCGGCCAGGGCATGCCAGGCCGAGCGGATGGCCCCCTCCTGCCAGCCGGGGTGGAAACTGATCTGATCCCCCACCATGTAATGGCGTCCGGCCGGGGCCTGCAGGCGCTTGAAGCCGTCCGCCAGCAGCGCCTCTGGCCAATAGGAGCTGCAGCCCAGCATGTGGTTCATCCGTTGCCAGCAGACGGTGACACCGTTTTCCATGTACTGGGCGTAGTCCGGGTGCACCTTGCTGCCCTGGGCCAGGGCGGCCTTGAGGCGCTGGTCAGGGGTCATGGCGGCAAAGCGGTCGGCGATGGTCGGATCCCAGCTGTAGGCCCCCAGCAGGATGCCCTTTTGCTCGAAGGTGCCGTGCTCGGGATACCAAATCTGGGTAATGTCCTGGTTGGTCCAACTGATGCCGCTGTAGATCCCTTCTTTTTCCCAGAACCGTTCCTTGGCCTGGAAACCGATTTTAAAGAGCTTGCCCCGCTGCACTGCCCCCAGCACCTGGCGATAGTCGGCGGGAAAGTTATTGTCGATGCCGGCCATGATGTGGGTAGGAATGCAGTTCAGGCAGTAGTCGGCCCGCTCCACCTTTTGCTGGCCGCCATGGAGGTAACTGACCTCCACCCCCTGCTCGTCCAGCCAGACCTTCTGCACCTGGGCCTTGAGGCGGATCTTGTCGGCGGTGTGCTTGAGAAAACCCTGTACCACCCTGTCCATGCCCCCCACCGGGGTCATCATGGCCGGGGCCTGGTCCGCCGCCTCGGCAAAGTGCAGGGCGCCGGCCCAGTAGTGGCTGCGCATCAGGTCGCTAAAGCGGTTCGGCTTTTTCAGCATCTCAGGGTCCACAAAGCCGCCGGACACCAGGCCGGCCCGCTCAGTGCCCCGGTACTTGAGATCCGCGCCCAGATCGCCGTAGAGGCGCACAAATTCCTGCAGCTGCCCCAGATCGGCTTCGTCAAAGGGGGCGTCCAGATGCTGGGCCGAGGCCAGGGACTTGGCCATCAGCTCCCCCATAAAGCCGCGGATGTCGGCCTGGTATTCGGCCAGCCGCACCGGCTTGCCACCGAAGGCGGCATCGTCCTGGGTGTAGCAGTTGCGGTTGTCGTTGCTAAAGAGCTGCAGCGCCACCCCCAGCTCGCGGCAGTAATGCATCAGGCCGGTATGGGAGGCGGGGATCCGTGCTGGCCCGCAGTTAAGGTAGAGATGGGGCTTGTCGTCAAAACGGCAGTACTGGGGGTTACCCAACTCGTCGATAAAATCGCCGTGGCGCACGGTCAGGTTGCGCCCGCCGGGCCTGTGGGAGGCTTCCAGTATGGTGCAGCGGTAACCGGCCAGGCCCAGCTCATAGGCGGCGGTCAAGCCGCTGATGCCGGCACCCAAGATCAAGACCTTGGGTCCCTTGCCCGGCACCGGTGTCAGCCGCTTTGGTGCCGCCTGTACCGGCATGGCCGTCACCCCCAGCAGGCCGGCGGCTTGAAACAGCGCCGCCGAGCCCCCGACCCGCCCCAGCAGGCCCAATAGTTGCCGCCGTGTCAGTGCATTTTTCATAAGCCACCCAATGTTACGGATTAGTTTATTCAGGGATTTGAATTCGGCCGTTTTTATAAATTAAGCGCACTCCCAACCCTAAACATAAACCTCGTAACTTTTAAAACACTCATTATCAAGCCAATAACATTATGGGACAAACATCACAAAAACTAGAGCATTTACTCTATGGTAAGACATTGTATTTAAAACATTATTACGCTTACGTAAAGGTTAAAAAACAAGCTATTTAGCGCGGGGTATTTGCGAATGGCCTCACAAATCACCGACGCCATTGGTTGACGCTCGCTGTTTTTCTTTGAAAGGGAATTTGGCTCTGTGCTATCGCCTTAAAGTGTTACTGGAAGGTTAATGCCGCCGTTGTTTCCAGGAATGAAGTGACACACTTTCAATAAAGGGCGGATAAAAAATGACAAGCGATAAAAACAGAAAGGGACAGACCCTGGGCCTGCTTTCCATGGCGGTGATGCTGGGCTTGGGTACCTTGCCGGCCAGGGCCGAAGAAGAGGCGGCACTGCCCGACGAAACCGAGGTGATCTCCATTACCGGCTCCAGGGTCGCGGGGCGTACGGCGGCCGATTCGGCCGCCCCCATCGACATCTTCGACGGCGTCGACATCCGGGGCCACAGCAACTCCGACTTGGGGGAAGTGGTGCGCAAACTGGTGCCCTCCTTCAACGTGCCCACTCAACCCATCAGCGACGGCAGCTCCTTTGTGCGGCCCGCTACCCTGCGCGGCCTGCCGCCGGACCAAACCCTGGTGCTGGTCAATGGCAAGCGTTTCCACCGCTCTGCCCTGGTGCAGCTCAGCGGTGGTTCCCTGGCCCAGGGAGCCCAGGGCCCGGACATTTCCAACATTCCCAGCATTGCCCTTAAGCGCATGGAAGTGCTGCGAGACGGCGCCTCGGCCCAGTACGGCTCCGACGCCATCGCCGGGGTCATTAACTTTGTGCTGCGTACCGACAGCGACGGCCTGGAAACCATGGCCCAGTACGGCTCAACCCAGGAAGGAGACGGCGACGAATGGAAGGTGGCGGCCAACCTGGGGGCGGCCCTGACCGAGGCCGGCTTTATCAACATCAGCGCCGAGATCACCCAGCGTGACGAGACCTCCAGGGGGGTACAGCGCCCCGACGCCCAGTCCTACATCGACCAGGGCATCAGCGGCGTGCCGGACCCGGCGATGATCTGGGGTACCCCCAGTGCCAAGGCCAAACGGCTGTTCTGGAACGCCGGGCTGGACCTTAACGCCACCGATCAGCTCTACCTGTTCGGCAACTACTCCGAGGCCACCTCCGAGGGCAGCTTTTATTACCGTAACCGGGACAGGGACTTTTTCACCGACATTCCCCTGGACGGCGGCGGCACCTTTAACTTCCTGCAATGGTTCCCCGGCGGCTTTACCCCCCGCTTTGGCTCGGACAATTACGATTTCAGCCAAGTGGTGGGGCTTAAAGGCAGCCTGGACGCCCTGGCCGAGGACCTGAGCTTTGATCTGTCCGGCAGCTTTGGCCGCGACCGCATCGAATACTTTATGCACAACACCATCAACCCCTCCTTGGGGCCGGACTCGCCGGTCAGTTTCCTGCCGGGCACCCTGCAGCAGACCGAAAAGAACCTCAACGCCGACTTCGTCTACCCCATTGGCCGCCTGAACCTGGCCTTCGGCGCTGAGTACCGGGATGAAACCTACGAGATCATCGCCGGCGATAAGGCGTCCTGGGAAATCGGCCCCTACAGCTACCTGGGGATCGGCTCCAACGGCTTCCCCGGCTTTGACCCCGACCAGACCGGCGAATGGACCCGCTCCAACTACGCCGCCTACCTGGACATGGAATGGGACCTGACCGACCAGCTGATGCTGGGCCTGGCCGGGCGCTTTGAGGACTTCTCCGACTTTGGCGACACCACCAACGGCAAGTTCTCCATCCGCTATAACGCCACCGACGATCTGGTGCTGCGCGGCACCGTCAGCACCGGTTTTCGTGCCCCTACCCCGGGCCAGTCCCACACCATCAACGTGGCCACCACCTTTATCGGTGACGACCCCACCCCGGTGGCCGTGGGCACCATACCGCCCACCAACCCCATCGCCCAGTTCTTCGGCGGCAAGGCCCTCAAGCCGGAAGAGTCCGACAACATCAGCGTGGGCCTGGGCTGGCCCCTGACCTCCGATCTGACCGCCACCCTGGATCTGTACCGCATCGAGGTGCAGGACCGGGTCGCCATGTCCGGCTCCATCGACATCGACGATGCCACCCGGGTGCAGCTGGTGGCGGCGGGCATTCCCCGGGCCGACGACTTCGGGCAGATCCGCTTCTTTACCAACAGCTTTGACACCCGTACCCAGGGTATCGACCTGGTGGTCAACTACCTCTTAAGTTCCTCTTTGGGGGATACCGTCATCAACCTGGGGGCCAACTACAACAAGACAGAGGTCACCGACATCAAGGACAGCACCATCATCGACGCCGACCGCAAGGCCGATATCGAAAACCTGCTGCCCAAGACCCGGGTCAACCTCAACCTGACCCACAGCATCGACGACCTGAAGTTCGACCTGGGGCTGCGCTACTACGGCAAATGGAAGAACGCCACCGACCAGCAATACCAGACCTACGGCGCCGAGCTTATCGCCGACGCCTCCGCCACCTGGTACGCCATGGAAGGCCTGGCCCTGACCGCCGGCGTGGAAAACCTGTTCGACAACTACCCGGACAAGTTCCAGTACGGCGAGGGCACAGGCCAGGTTTACCCGGCCAACTCGGCAGTGGGCACCGACGGCCTGCGCTGGTTCTTCAAAGCCAACTATCATTTCTGACAACGATAGTGACCCGGTTACAGGAGCGCTTCGGCGCTCCTGTTTTTGTTGGCGGCATCCTGCCGGGAAGATCCCTGAACAACCCTAAGGCAAGGGCAGTTGGCGGTGAAAATCCTTAATGGTAATCTTCGGGAGTTTCCCTAGTTGTCAGGTACTGATGGAAAGCTGTTGCATCACCCTATTGGCCCCCCATGGCCTGCATACCCGGCCCGCCGCCTTGATGGTGGCCCTGGCCCGTCAATTCCAGGCGGATATCCAGGTGCGCTGTGACGGCTTGCAGGCCAATGCCAAGAGCTTGTTTGCCCTGCAAAAGCTGCCTTTGGTCAGCGGTGCCAGCATTGAAGTGTGCGCCCAGGGGGACGATGCCCGCCAGGCCATCGGTGCCCTCCATCAATGGCTGGAACAGTTCAATGATGGCCAGCATTAACGGCATTGCCGTCAGCGGCGGCAAGATCAAGGGCCCGGCCCTGACCCTGCCCAGCCACGATCTGCGTCTCGACTTTACCCCCTGCGCCCCGGCCCAGCTTGACCATCAATGGCAGCGCTTCCAAGACGCCCTGACCCAGGCCGAGTCCCAGCTCGAACTGCTTCATCAGCAAGCCCAAGAAAAGCTCGGTGACGACATCGCCGCCCTGTTCGTGGGCCTGCACTTGCTGGTAACCGATCCGGAGCTGGTGGAAGAAGTGCGCCGCCAGATCTTCGACAAAAGGGCCAGGGCCGAAGCCGCCGTCTACCAGGTGCTCAATGAACAGGCCCGCACCCTGGTCAATATCGGCGACGACTACCTGGCCGAACGGGCCGCCGACCTTAGGGAACTGGCCAGCCGCCTGGTGCACCTGCTGCAAGGGCGCATGCCCCCCGACCATATACTGCTGGAAGACCCGGTCATCCTGCTGGCCGACGAGCTCTACCCGGCCCAGCTGACCTTGCTGGATAACGACAAGTTGCTTGGTATCGTCACCCGCAAGGGCGGCCGCCACTCCCACGCCGCCATTTTGGCCCGGGCCTTTGGCATACCGGCCCTGGCCGGCTGCGAAGCCATGGACAGGGTCAGTGACGGCGACTGGCTGGCCCTGGACGGGGACCAGGGCCTGCTGTTCTACGGCCCGGCCCTGCCCGACTTTCCCACCTGCCGCCAAGAGGCCTTGGCCGGGGAGGCCGAGGTCATACCGGCGGCCTCCCCCATCGCCTTGGGGGTCAATATCTCGACCCTGCTGGAAGCCCGCAAAACCCCGGGCACCGGCGCCAGCTCCGTGGGCCTTTGCCGCACCGAACTGCTCTTTCCCAACCGCCAGCAGGCGCCGGGGCTGGAGCGCCAGGTGCAGATTTACCAGCACATTGCCCGGGAATGCGCCCCGGCGGTGGTGACCTTCAGGCTGCTGGACGCCGGTGGCGACAAGCCGTTGCCCTGGCTGGGTAAAGGTTCAGAGCCTAACCCGGCCCTGGGCTGGCACGGTATCCGGGTGCTGCTGGACAACCCGCAGCTGCTGGACACCCAGCTCCAGGCGCTGCTGGAAGTGTCCCGCCAGTACCCGCTGCGGATCATGATCCCCATGGTCTCGGAGCTCGACGAGGTGTTGGCGGTCAAAGACCGGCTAGCAACCTTGGCCGGGCAGATGGCCCTGCCCTGCCCGCCCCTTGGGGCCATGGTGGAAACCCCCTCCGCCGCCATGCTGGCCGACGTGCTGGCCGAGGAAGTGGACTTTTTCTCCATCGGCTCCAACGATCTGGCCCAGTACACCCTGGCGGTGGACCGGGAAAACCCCAAGGTAGCCGACCGGCTCAATGCCGTATCCCCGGCCCTGGTTAGGCTGATGGCAAGGGTGGTGGACGCCGCCCAGCCCCGGTCCCTGCCGGTGACCCTGTGCGGCGAGCTGGCCGCCAGCCCCGACTACCTGCCCCTGTGGCTGGGGCTGGGGCTGACCGGTCTTTCCATGCAGGCCAGCGCCCTGCCCGCCATCCGCCAGCGCCTGGTGACACCGGTCGCACTGCCCGAGCGCCAGGCCCTGCTGGGGTGCCGTTCCACCGCCGAACTCAGCGCCCTTTTGCAAAAAGCATGATAAGCTTGAGAAAAACTGACAACGTAGGCAGCTATGGGGCTACTGGATAAGCTCAAACAGTTACTCGGCGACGGCCCGCAGGGGGATGGTATCGACATCCACGCCCCGGTCAGCGGTGAGCTGGTCGATATCGAGTCCGTGCCGGACGTGGTCTTTGCAGAAAAGATCGTCGGTGACGGCATTGCCATCAAACCCAGCTCCCATCAGGTGGTGGCGCCGGTCAACGGCACCATTGGCAAGATCTTTGAAACCAACCACGCCTTCTCCATCGAGTCCGAGCAGGGGGTGGAGATCTTTGTCCACCTGGGTATCGACACGGTGGAACTCAAGGGGGAAGGTTTCCTGCGAGTGGCCAGCGAAGGCCAGCAGGTCAAGAAAGGGGACGTGGTGCTCGAATGCGACCTCAAGTTCCTCGAAGCCCATGCCCGCTCTACCCTGACCCCCATAGTGGTGTCCAACATGGACGATTTTCGCCATATCCGTAAAAAGACCGGCAAGGTCAAGGCCGGGGAAGACGTCATCCTCACCCTGTATCGCTGAAAAAGGCCCCCATCGGGGCCTTTTTGCTACCTGCCCCGGCCCTGTACCGATAGCGGGCCGCTCCTGTTACCATGGGGTCAAAATGCCAACGCGGACCCCAAGCACAGATGACCACCCTCTACGGAATCAAAAACTGCGACACCATCAAAAAAGCCCGCCAATGGCTGGATGCCCAGGGTATCCCCTACCAGTTTCACGACTACCGGGTTGACGGCCTGGCCCAAAGCCAATTGGAAGACTGGGCCCAGACCCTGGGTTGGGAAGCGCTGCTCAATAAGCGCGGCACCACCTTTCGGCAACTGCCCGACAGCGACAAGGAAAACCTGGACCAGGCGAAAGCTGTAACCCTGATGCTGAGCCACCCGGCGCTGATCAAAAGGCCGCTGCTGGCCAAAGATGACCAACTGGCGCTGGGCTTCAAGGCCGACCAATACGCCAACATCTTCGGAGTGGCCTGATGAGCGACGTTCTGCAACTGGCTGCCGATCTTATCAGCCGCCCCTCTGTCACTCCCGAAGACGAAGGCTGCCAGCAGCTGATGGGGGAACGCCTGGCTGCCGTGGGTTTCAACCTCGAGTCCATGGTCTTTGAAGACACCACCAACCTCTGGGCCCGCCGAGGCAGCGAAGGCCCGCTGTTCTGCTTTGCCGGCCACACCGACGTGGTGCCCACCGGCCCCCTGGAGCAGTGGCATACCCCGCCCTTCGAACCCACGGTGATGGACGGCTACCTGCACGGCCGGGGCGCCGCCGACATGAAAGGCAGCCTGGCGGCCATGGTGGTGGCCACCGAGCGCTTCGTGCAAAAACACCCCAACCACAAAGGCTCAATCGCCTACCTCATCACCTCCGATGAAGAAGGCCCCTTTATCAACGGCACGGTGCGGGTGATAGACACCCTCGAAGCCCGCAACGAGAAGATCACCTGGTGCATCGTCGGCGAGCCCTCTTCCACCAAGACGGTGGGAGACGTGGTGAAAAACGGCCGTCGTGGCAGCCTGTCGGGGTACCTGACCGTCAAAGGGGTGCAGGGCCACGTGGCCTACCCGCATCTGGCCAAGAACCCGGTGCACCTGGCGGCCCCGGCCCTGGCCGAACTGGCCGGCATCGAGTGGGACAAGGGCAACGAATTCTTCCCTCCCACCAGTTTCCAGATCTCCAACCTCAAAAGCGGTACCGGCGCCGAAAACGTGGTGCCCGGCGAGCTGGAGGTGAAATTCAACTTCCGCTTTTCCACCGAATCCAGCAGCGACAACCTCAAGGCCCGGGTCACCGGCCTCCTCGACGCCCACGGCCTGGACTACGATCTTCATTGGAAACTCAACGGCGAGCCCTTCCTCACCGGCTCTGGCCCGCTCCTTGGCGCCGTGCAGCTGGCCATAGAGGAAGTAACAGGCCAGCCCACCCGCCTGGAAACCTCAGGTGGCACCTCGGACGGCCGTTTTATCGCCCCGACCGGTGCCCAGGTGGTGGAGTTGGGTCCTGTTAATACCACCATCCATAAAGTGAACGAATGCACCAAGGTGGACGAACTGGACAAACTGGCCCTGATTTATGAGCGACTTCTCGAGCGACTCCTGGCCTGATCTGGTCCTGACTGGCCGCTATGTCGGCCATTTACGGGATCTGGGAGGCCAGCGGCTGGCAGCAGCGACTGCCAGCGCCTTCGAAACCTTGCAGGCAGCGGCCCGCAAGGACGGCTTTGCCCTGACCATTGCCTCGAGCTTTCGGGACTTTGAGCGCCAGGAGCAGATCTTTTCCGGCAAATGGCGGGGGGTACGCCCTGTCCATGACGATGCCGGCCGGCCTTTGGACCTGGCAGCCATGAGCGACGAGCAAAAGTTGCTGGCGATACTGCGTTTCTCGGCCCTGCCTGGGGCCAGCCGCCACCATTGGGGCACGGACCTGGATCTGTATTGTGCCAGAGCCCAGGGCAGCGCTCCCCTTGGCCTGACCCCCCAGGAATACGGCCCCGGCGGCAGCCAGCATGATTTTGCACTTTGGCTTCGGGACGCGGCACCGGGCTTTGATTTTTTCCTGCCCTACGACCAGGACAGGGGCGGCGTAGCCGTCGAGCCCTGGCATTTAAGCTATGCCCCCCAGGCAGTGCCGCTGTTAAAGCGGCTCAGCGTTGGGAAACTGGCCGATACCCTCAACTACGGCCAGGTGACCGGCCGCGAGGTGATAGTGCCGAGGCTGGAGGAACTGATGGCCCGTTTTATCACCAATGTGAGTGAGCCCTGATGGGATGGTGGATAGCCCTGTTGGTGCTGTTGGTTATCGTCGGTAACTTGGCCCTGCTGTGGCCGCGTCAGCCCAAGAACAAGCCCCCCAAAGGCCCCCGCTAGGGGGCTTTTTTATGCCGAGCGGCGCTCCTGGTTGGGGCTGGCCCCAAAGTAGCGCTTATAGTCACGGCTGAACTGGTTGACGCTCTTATAGCCCACGGCATTGGCGGTCTGGCCGACGTTGAGCTGGTCTTGGCTCAACAGCATCTGGGCTTTGAGCAGCCGCAGTCGTTTTAAATACTGCAGGGGCGAGCAGCGGGCCACGTCCTTGAAATGCTGGTGAAAGCTCGACAGGCTCATGCTGGCACTGCGGGCCAGCTGCTCTACCGTCATTTCCTGCCCCAGGTTGTCGCACATCTCCGCCAGCACCTGGGCAATTCGGGCGTAATGGCCTTGCCCCTGCACCAGGGCCCTAAGGGCAGGCCCCTGGGCCCCTTTAAGGGCCTCAAAAATCAGCTCCCGAAGGCGCCCCTGGCCCAAAACCCTGGCCTCCAGTGGCGATTGCAGGCATTGCAGCAGGCGCTCGGCGGCCCCGGCCATAGCCCCTGTCATGGGCACCGACGCCATGGGGCTGGGGTCACCGTCGGCCAGGGCCATGGGGCCGCTTTCATGGACCAGTTCGGCCAACAACACCGGATCGATGCGTATCGACAAGCCCAGCAGGGGCGCATCGCTGCTGGCATAGGTTTCACATTCGAAGGGCAGCGGCAGGGTCTGCACCAGGTAGTGGCCCGGGTTGTAATGGATCTCCCTGTCTCCCAGGTAGCCAATTTTGCGACCTTGGGCAATGATAACAAGGCAAGGTGGGCTGTAGATCAGCGGTGAACGCGGTACAGCCCTCGGACAATGCAGCACTGTCACCCCCTCAAGTGCCGTCTTGGAGGATCGGTCAGATTGCAGCAGCGATGTCAGCAAGGGGATAAGGGCGTTGGCCATGGGTCGCGTCTCTCATTCTGCGCCTCAGGGCGCCGGAACATTATGCCTCTACTACCCGCCCGCCTTAAGCACTGTGCCGGGCTTTTGGAGAAATTGGCAAAAAACTCGCAGGAATGTGGATGGCTTGCCAGGCCCTTCCCCCTAACAATAGTCAGGACTTTTTCACCCTTTCGACCTTAAGGAGCCTTCGTTATGGCACAAGCCAAAGGTTTTGCGGCCCAGTCCGCCACCAGCCCCCTGGCGCCATTCAACTTCGAGCGCCGCGCCCTGCGCGCCGATGACGTGGCCATCGAAATCGACTATTGCGGCGTATGCCACTCCGATATCCACACCGCCGAGAACGACTGGGGCGGCTCTGTCTATCCAGTGGTGCCCGGCCATGAGATCATCGGTCATGTGACCGCCGTGGGCAGCGATGTCAGCCGCTTCAAGGTAGGCGACATCGTTGGTGTCGGCTGCCTGGTAGACTCCTGCAAGCATTGTTCTGCCTGTGATGACGGCCTGGAGCAGTACTGCCTGAACGGTTTTGTCGGCACTTATAACGGCCAGGACAAAATTGACGGCACCATCACCTATGGCGGCTATTCCGACAGCATAGTGGTGCACGAGCGCTTTGTATTGTCCATCCCCGAAGCCCTGGACCCGGCCAGCGCCGCGCCCATCCTTTGTGCCGGCATCACTACCTATTCCCCCCTCAAGCACTTCGGGGTCAAGGCCGGTGACAAGGTAGGGGTACTGGGCATGGGTGGCCTTGGCCACATGGGTGTGAAGTTTGCCAAGGCCATGGGCGCCGAGGTGACCATTTTCACCCGCTCCGAAAGCAAGGTGGCCGAAGCCAAGAAGCAAGGGGCCGACCATGTGGTGATCAGCACCGACCCCGAGCAGATGGCGGCCGTGGCCGGCACCTTCAACTACCTGCTGGACACCATTCCGGTGCAGCACGACCTGAACCCCTACCTCAACTGCCTCAAGTACGACGGTGTGCATATTCTGGTTGGCCTTATCGAACCTATGGATCCCCCCGTCCACGCCGCCAACCTGGTACTGAAGCGCCGGGTGATTGCCGGCTCCCTTATCGGTGGCCTGCCGGAAACCCAGGAAGTGCTGGATTTCTGCGCCGAGCACGGCATTACCTGTGACGTGGAGATGCTGGCGATGCAGGACATCAACCAGGCCTATGAGCGCATGAAAAAAGGTGACGTGAAATACCGCTTCGTCATCGACATGGCCAGCCTCAAGAACGCCTAAACAACAGGCCCGCAGATGCGGGCCTTTTTATGCCGGTAGCCGGGCCTTGACGTCGGGCCCTACCCTTTCATTGACCAGCTTGGCAAAGCCCTTGCCGTTGGGGTGAATTTCATCATCCCAGTTGGGCAGGTTCAGATCCCAGCTGGGGTGGTTGGGCAAGGTGCCCAGGGTATTGCTGAAGTCGAACTGGGGATAGCGGGCCTTAAGGGAGCCGAGCATGGCGGCAAAGTCGTCCAGCAGGCACTTGATGATATTGCGCTGCAACTGCTGGTCGGTCACCTGTATATGTTGCATCACCGGGTAGACCCAAGGCCCCAGGGCATCGGGGATGACAATGATGTCGGCCCCTTTGTCCCTGGGGTAGATATAGTCGTAGCAGTGGCCATGGATCTTGAGATGGGGGTTGGCGTCCTTGGCGGCGTCGAGGATCCGCACGTAGCTCAGTTCCACCCGGTCAAGGGAGGCTTTCCAGGCTCCCTCGTCGATAAAAAAGCGGGGATCCGGTTGCTGGCTGGGTTTTAGGATGCGCTCGAGCTTGAACTCCGGCTGGTCGTTGACCAGGATGTCGTTGCCGCCCCCGGACAGCAGCAGCAGGTCAAAGTCAAAATGGCTGCTGGCCAGGTAAGCTTTTAGGGTATTGAACTGCTTGCCGTGGGCCATATTGAACACCAGATCCCCAGACTGGCTGATATTGAGGATATTCACCTTGTGGCCCAGGTATTGGTGCAGATTCCAAGACAGATTGGGCACCAAGGGATGGTCGGCCCAAGAATCCCCTTCCACCAGCACGGCCGGGTAATCGGGATTTTGCCAAACCGCCAGGCGGAACTGGTGCGGATCGCGAGTATACATGCAGACCTCCTTGTCAGGCTGGTTCGGCTAAGGACAGATCTCCGTTGCCAGGCCCTTGTCTTCGAAGAACCACTGGATGCGCCGGCATATCCTTTCCCTGTCCCTTTCCTGCAGGCTCAGGTTTTGATCCTGGGCGGCCAACACCCTTAGCGAGTCGGCATAAACACAGACCCTGGGCTGGGCCTTCTGACAGACACTGCCCCCTCCCATGTAGGCATAACCCTGGGTCACATGGCAGACCACGTAGCGACCGGGCTCCCGGTACACCAAATGCTCAAATCCCGGGTCATGTTCGATACACCAATCCCTGGTCGTTCCCATCTTGCGGCCTCCACAACGACAATTGCCTTTTGTTGTTTCTAGCCCAACAGCAGGAAATCGCCTCGGCGGCACCTCAAAATATGATCCTCACCACAAGAACGCCTTAAAAGGCCAGCTCAGCCCCGGCCTGCACCCGCACCTGGCCTTGGCCGGCATCAAAGTGGCGCAGCACCCTGTTGTGGTGGGCCACTATTTGCGCCGCCTGCAAGACGCCGTTGGCAGCGGTGCCATGGCCGTCGGCAATGAGGGTCACCTTGTAGCCGAGGGAGGCTGCACGGCGGCAGCTGGTGTCGATGCAAAAATCGCTCTGCAGGCCACCTATCACCAGTTCGGTGACCCCAAGGGCCTTGAGCCTGGCATCGAGATCCGTCTCCAAAAAAGCGTCGCAGTAGTCTTTCCACAGCAGCGGCTCGTCAGCCCTTGCCTCAAGGGCCGGGTGCAAGCCCGGGTCCGGCTCTACCCGCCGGTCGGCCACGAACAGCACCGGCGCCGCCACAGCCCGGGCCTTGGCCAGTTGGGCCACCAACACCGCCAGCATGGGCGCTGTGGCCTCACACTCCGCCACCAGGCTTTTTTGTACGTCAATCAACAGCAAGGCTTTCATTTCATCACTCCCTTACAGCTGTTTTTCCCAAAACAGCGCCTGGCCCAGGGCCGGATCCAATTGATAACCGGCGAAGCCGGCCTTGATATAAGCCTGCTTGGCCACCAGGTTGCCGTCCAGTACCTCCAGGGTCAGCTTGCAGCAGCCCTTGGCCCGCGCCAGGTCGGCCATGGCCGAAAGCAGTTGCTGGCCTAGCCCTTGGCCCCGGTAGGGAGCCAGTACCACCAGATCATGGATGTTATAAAGGGGCTTGCCCTTGAAGGTGGAAAAGCCTTCAAAGGCGTTCAACAGCCCTGCCGGTTGGCCGTCCACGTAGCACAGCAGACTAAGAGCATAAGGCAGCTTGGCCAAGGCCTTGGGTAAGGCGGCCAGATGTGCCTCGTCCAGGGGCTCGCCGCCCCCCATGGGATCGGCGGCGTAGCTGCCCAGCAAGAATGCCAGGTCGGCGCCTTGGCGAGGGTCCTGGTAATCGACCTGGATAATGGTAACGGTCATGGCGTGTCCTAACAGGCAATTAAGGGCCAGAAGATAAAAACGCGGGCCGGGCCCGCGTTTTTCATGGTGATTTTCTTTTGTACAACAGCCAGCCCAACAAAGCTATTACCGGCACCAGCAGCAGGGCCGGCAGGGTCGGCAGGCCAAAGCGCTTGGCGGCGCCCACCACCAGGGTGATCAACACCGCCACCATCAAAAACACCAGGAAGAGTCTAAACAGCACTACAGGTTCCTCCACTCAGAAGCCGCCCAGCTTAGCACAAGCGGCCCTCAATGAGCGCCGCCGGACAGGTTCATTACCACAACCCCCACCACGATAAGCCCCATGCCCAGCAGCTGTGGCCAATCCAGCCGTTGACCGAAAAAGCCCCAGGCAAAAGCGGTGACCAACACCACCCCCAGTCCTGACCAGACCGCATAGGCCACCCCGACCGGTATCACCTTGAGGGTCAGGGACAAAAGATAGAAGGCCAGGCCATAGGCCAGCACCACCAGCAGCGCCGGCCAGGGCCGGGTCATGCCCTCGCTGGCCTTGAGGGCCGAGGTGCCAACCACCTCGGCGACAATAGCCAGGGTCAGCAACAGCCAGTGCTTCATCAGCAGGTCTCCACAGCAAGCTGTGTCTGGTCGTAAACAGCGGCCCTGCCACCGACCCTGACCGCGCTGATGGCGCCGTCGCGTTTTTCCACCCAGGTGTCCAGGCGAGACCCCTGGCCCATGGCCTGGCCCTGCACCATGGTAAGCGGGTTGGGCAGGCCAGGTTGGTAGTGGGCCAGGTAGGCTGCCAGGGCGCCACAGGCGCTGCCGGTGGCCGACTCCTCGTCTATGCCCACCAGGGGAGCAAAGTTGCGGCAACGCACCTCCCCCTGGCTTGGTGCCTCGAACAGGTGAAAGCCCACCAGCCCCTGCTGCCGGCAAAAGTCGCTGATGGCTCGATACCGGGGGCGGGCCTTATCGAGGCCGCCCTTGGCCACCGGCACCATCAGATCCCTAAGGCCGGTGCTCAGAGCCTGGATTGGCAAGCCCGGCAGGCCGATGTCGGCCGGCACCAGACCCAGCATTGGCGCCAGGAGCTCAGCTGAGTGCTGGGCCATAAACTGCGGCAGGCACTGGTCCATGACCACCTGCCCGTCGGCGTCGATGCGCACCCCCAGCACCCCGGCCTTGGTCTCCTGGCGATAGTGGCCAGGGCCTAGGCGACCGCTTTGGTGCAGCAAGGAAAACACCGCCAGGGTGGCATGGCCGCAAAAGTCTACTTCCTCGGTGGGGGTGAAAAAGCGCACCGCAAAGTCAGCCTTGTTTGAGGCGCTGATAAAGGCCGTCTCCGACAGGCCCACCTGCTGGGCCAGGGCCTGCATCTGGGCCTCGCTAAGCTCGCCTGCATCCAGCACCACGCCGGCGCCATTGCCGCCCTGGCCGCGCCAGGTAAAGGCCCGCACCAGATGCACCTGGCAGGACGTTGGGGATTTGAGAGGGGATAAGGCCATGACAGTCCTCCTTGTCAGACCAAGGAGGGTACTGTCATGAAAGCCTCAAGGGAAGAAGACCGGCGATTATTCGGCAAGCCAGGCCAGCGCTTCGGCTTCCTCTTCGAAATAGCAAATCTCGCCGGACACAAACCAGTCGCCGACTTTGGCCGCCAGCTGCTGCCAGACCTTGTTGCCCAGCAGGGCAATCTTGTCGAAGGCCTGGCCGTGCTTGAGGCCGAGGCGAAAATCGTCCCAGGCCGCCTGCAGCTCCCAGCCACGTAGCTCCCGCAAGTCCACCAGGGCTTTTACATGAGGGCTGGTCACCGCCGCCAGGGCGCTGTCCAGCATTGGGGTGATCACTTGGTAATCCTTGTGGGTCAGGGTGCCGGCGGCCCTCAGAACCAGGAAAAACTCGCTGCCGGTGCGCTCCAGGCCAATGCTCAGTCCGTGTCTTGTGGTGCCCATACCGCTCTCCTTAGGGACCTTCCATAGCCTTAAGCATAGTCCCTGGTTGAGCTAAGTCCTTGCTCCAACGCAATAAAAAACCCCGGACCAGCCGGGGTTTTGAAGCGGTTAAACCTTAGCCCAGATCCAGGCCCAGGCGGGCAGCCACCTCTTCGTAGGCTTCCACCACGCCACCTAGGCCTTGGCGGAACCGGTCTTTATCCAGCTTCTTCTTGGTGTCTTTGTCCCAGATACGGCAGCCGTCTGGGCTGAACTCGTCACCCAGCACGATCTCGCCCTTGAATAGGCCGAATTCGAGCTTGAAATCCACCAGCAGCATGCCGGCGTCATCGAACAGCTTGGACAGCACCTGGTTGACCTGGTAGGTCAGCTCTTTCATGCGGGCCAACTGGGCTTCGGTGGCCCAGCCAAAGGCGGCGCAGAGGCTGTCGTTGACCATGGGGTCATGGAGGGCGTCGTTTTTCAGGAACAATTCGAAGGTCTGGGGCTCGAGCTTCTTGCCCTCTTCCACGCCCAGGCGACGCACCAGGGAGCCGGCTGCGTAGTTGCGGATCACACATTCCACCGGGATCATGTCCAGTTTCTTCACCAGCACTTCGTCGTCACCCAGCAGTTTTTCGATCTGGGTGGGAATGCCGGCCGCTTCCAGCTTGTTCATGATGAAGTGGTTGAACTTGTTGTTCACCATGCCCTTGCGCGCCAGCTGCTCGATCCTCTCGCCGTCGAAGGCGGACGTGTCATTGCGAAAATGCAGGACAAGGTAGTCAGGATTGTCCGTGGTGTAAACAGATTTGGCTTTGCCACGGTAAAGCTCTTGGCGTTTTTCCATCCTATGAGGACTCCGATTGCTGAAAACGTTTGCGCTTGGGCGAAAAAAGAAGGCCGCTCTCGGCGGCCTGCGTATTGTAATGCCCTGACTCTGGCTTGTCAGCGCTATTTCTTGAGTTCTTTCAGATCGCCATCGCGCATCAGTTCGGCGAACTGATTGTACATTTCGGTGTACTTGGCGGTGGGCAGCGGCTGGCCATCATCGTCGGTCAGGGTCATGGAGGTGTTGTCCCCCAGTTCCCCAAGCTGGATCTGGTATTTACCGTGCTCCAGGGTCAGTTCCTTGTCGTCGCCACCAAAGAGGCCACTCCAGAAAGAGCTGTCCGGGCTGCCCTTATAGCTGACAAAGAGAGTACCCAGGGACTTGTCGATGTCCTTGACCTCAAAGCCCAGGTGCTCGAGGACCATGGGCAGGCGGTTCCAGGCCCGCTCAAAATCGGCACCCAGAACAAAGGCGGTCTGGTCGCCCTCTTCCTGACGCAGGGTAACGGCCACGGGGCGGAACTTGGCGAGAAGCTGGTCGCGAGCGCTGACCTCGTCCTTACTGGCATAGTAAGCCAGCCAGTCGTTCAGGACCGCCACGGCGGCGCGTTCCCCTTCCCCTATGATGGTCTCTTCGTCGTCGCTGGAGGTCTTCTCAGCCCCCAGGCTCTTGATGCTGACCTCGGCGGTGCGCTTGTGCTCGGGAGCCTTGACGCTGATGGCAAAGCGGCGCTTGACCGGGAAGTCGTCGGCGCTGGCCATCATGGTTTCGCTGTCGGCCGGCACGAACCAACCGGTTTCAATCTGGGTGCTGCCGCGTTTTTGGACCGGGATATTGCGGGCGGCCAGCCACTGGTCCAGGCGCTGCTGGACGATGGACACCACGTCACCCACACCGTCACGGGCGTCGATTTGCACCTTGGAGCCGGACTCGCTCTCTTCCAGGCGGGAGCCGTCCACCAGGGTCAGCACCAGGCGCGGGGCGCGGATGTCCAGCTCCTTGCCCACCGGACCTTGGGCCTTGGCCGGCGGTATGTCAAAACGGCCATCCCCTTTGGGGGCATGGAGATTGGCCGGCGCTTTGAGGGTCGGCTCGGTTTCCAATTGGGCGTAGGCAAAACTGCCGTCCGCCTGGCGACGTTCCATGGTCGAAGAGCACCCGGCCAGGGCAATGACGGCCAGCGCCAGGGTCGTTTTAGTTATGGTCATCCAAATACCTCAAAGAAGGCCGGCTTTTTTCAGGTCGGCCTCAACGCTCGCTTGGCCGGCTGCGGTCAGGGGCACAAGCGGCAAACGTAAAGTGTCGGTTTTCAACAGCCCCAGGCGCTTGAGCGCCCACTTGGCCGGTGTCGGGTTGGCTTCTACAAACAGGGACCTGTGCAGCCCCTGGATCTTCAGGTCCTGGGCCAGGGCCTCTGCACCTTTGCCGGCCAGGGCCAAGTCGCAAAGGTTGCGCATGGCCTTGGGCGCCACGTTGACTGTAACGCTGATAATGCCGTGGCCGCCAGCCAGCATAAAGGCGCGGCAGGTAGCATCATCCCCGGACAACAGCACAAAGTCATCCGCCACAAGGGCTTGCAGATCTGCCAGCCTTGCCAGGTCACCGGTGGCCTCTTTGATACCCACTATGTTGGGAAGTTCACTCAAGGTGGCCACGGTTTGCGGTTTCATGTCCACGGCGGTACGGCCGGGCACGTTATAAAGTAGTATGGGCTTGGCGGTGGCGGCAGCCACGGCCTCAAAATGGGCCACAAGGCCTTGCTGGGTGGGCTTGTTGTAGGCTGGGGTGGCGGTCAGGAAACCGTCGATGGGCAAGGCGTCCAGCTCTTTGGTCAGGGCTACCACCTTGTGGGTAGCGCTGCCACCGTTGCCGGCGATCACCTTGATGCGGCCGCCGGCGGCCTCACAGACGGCCTTGACCACGGCAATATGTTCGTCGGTATCCAGGGTGGCGGACTCACCCGTGGTACCCATGGCAACAATCCCTTGCGTCCCTTCACTGATATGCCACTCAACCAGTGCCTTGAGGGCGTCAAAATCCACTGCGCCTTCACTGGTCATGGGGGTGACGAGGGCGACGATGCTGCCGGTGAACATGTTATGCTCCTGTTTTATCATTGGCTTGGTATGGTACTTTTGCCCTTTGTGCAACACAAGCCAGCAGTTAACGCATTGAAAGGACAGTGAATGAGCCAATTTTTGGTGGTCACCGCCGTCGGTGAAGACAGGCCGGGCATCGTCAACGAGCTGGTCAAGTTGGCCAGTGCCTGCCACTGCAACATCGTCGACAGCCGCATGGCCATCCTGGGCAACGAGTTTACCCTGATCATGCTGATCAGTGGTGACTGGAATGCGGTGGCCCGCTTGGAAAGCCAGATGCCGATGCTGGCGCGGGATCATAACCTGCTGACCATGATGAAACGCACCGGCCACCACGAAGCCGCCAACTACGCCCACCGCTTGGAACTGCAAGCCGTCACCCCGGACCGCCCCGGGGTGATCTCCCAGGTGACCCAGTTCCTGGCCGAACGCCAGGTCAACATCTCGGCCCTGTCGGCCAGCACCGAAGATGACCAATTACACCTGGCCATCCGTATCAACCTGCCGGACGGCACCGACCTTGGGGAATTTGAGACCGCCCTCGCCCCCCTGTGCAACGCCGCCGCCCTGGATGTGAAACTTTCCCATCTGACCCCCCTGACCGAAATTCGTCATAAGGAGTGATGATGAGCATCAAACCGCTCAATGCCGGCGACAAGGCCCCTGCCTTTACCCTGGCCGACCAGGACGGGAACACCGTCAAGCTCAGTGATTTCGCGGGCCAGCAGGTGCTGGTTTATTTCTACCCCAAGGCCAGCACCCCCGGCTGCACCGTCCAGGCCTGTGGCCTGCGCGACAGCCTGGGCGAGCTTAAGGCCAAGGGCGTGGCGGTGCTGGGCATCAGCCCAGACCCGGCCAAACGCCTGAAAAACTTCGAGCAAAAGCAGGAGCTGAACTTTCCGCTGCTGGCCGACGAGGACCACCAGGTGGCCGAGGCCTTCGGGGTTTGGGGCCTGAAAAAATTCATGGGCCGTGAATTCGACGGCATCCACCGCCTGAGCTTTTTGATTGGCAGCGACGGCACAGTCCGCCACCGCTTCGACAAGTTCAAAACCAGCGACCACCACCAGGTGGTGTTGGACTGGCTGGCCAGCAACGGCTGAAAAGGGCGCCTTGGGGCGCCCTTTTTTGATGGTTAAGCTGCTGTTCAAGACAGTCGGCGGACAACAGCATAAAGCACATTCCAAGGAGCACAGATGAAGACCCTGCTTATCGCCACCGCCCTGGCCGTTACCGCCCTTCCGTCCCAGGCCATCGACCTTGGCAAACTGGGCAGCGCTATTAAAAGCCAAACCCAGCCGCAAACCGAAGGCGGCCTGATGGACACCCTGGTATCCACCCTTGGGGTCAGCCAGGACCAGGCCCAAGGCGGCACCGGGGCCCTGCTGGCCATGGCCAAGGACAACATGAGCGGCAACGACTTTGGCAAGTTGGCCGAGCTGTTCCCAAGCCTCGACCAACTGCTGGCCGCCGCCCCGGACCTTGGGGAAAATGCAGCTCAGTCCACCGGCAGCCAGGGCGGACTCTTGGGCAAAGCCGACGCCCTGCTGGGCGGTGATGGCGGCGACGGCAACCCCAGCCTGGACGCCTTGGGCAGCGCCTTTGAGTCCTTGGGCATGGAACCGGGCATGGTCCAACAGTTCCTGCCGCCGCTGCTAAATTATGTGCAGTCCGAAGGGGGCACGGCCCTGATGCAGAGCCTGAAAACCGCCCTGATGGGCGCCTAAAAAAAGCGGGCTGATGCCCGCTTTTTTCATGCCCTTGCCAGTTCGTCCTCGTCGCCGAGGAAGCCGCCGGACTGGCGCTGCCAGAGCTGGGCGTAAATGCCCCCCTTGGCCAGCAGCTCGTCGTGGCTGCCCACCTCCACTATGGCGCCCTTGTCCATCACCACCAGTTTGTCCATGGCGGCAATGGTGGACAGGCGGTGGGCTATGGCGATCACCGTCTTACCGGCCATCAGGCGATAGAGATTTTCCTGGATGGCCGCTTCCACTTCCGAGTCCAGGGCCGAGGTGGCCTCGTCGAGGATCAGGATGGGGGCGTCCTTGAGCATCACCCGGGCGATGGCGATACGCTGGCGCTGGCCACCGGACAGCTTGACCCCCCGCTCGCCCACATGGGCGTCAAAGCCGCTGCGGCCCTTGGCGTCGGACAACTCTTCAATAAAGCCGTCCGCCTCGGCCTTGTTGGCCGCTTCCCGCATCATGGCCTCGTCGGCGTCGGGGCGACCATAGAGGATGTTGTCCCGCACCGAGCGATGCAGCAGCGAGGTGTCCTGGGTGACCATGCCGATCTGGGCCCGCAGGCTGTCCTGGGTGACGGCGGCAATGTCCTGGCCGTCGATGCAGATTTTGCCCCCTTCCAGGTCATAAAAACGCAGCAAGAGGTTGACCAGGGTGGACTTGCCGGCCCCGGAGCGCCCCACCAGGCCCACCTTTTCACCAGGCTGGATGTTAAGGCTCAAATGGTCGATGACGCCGCTTTCCTTACCATAGTGAAAACGGATGTCCTGGAACTGGATACCGCCCTGACTGACGTCCAGAGGCTCGGCATCGGCCTTGTCTTCCACCAGCCTTGGCACCGAAATGGAGCCGATACCGTCCTGCACCGTGCCGATGTTTTCAAAGAGCGCCGACACTTCCCACATGATCCACTGGGACATGCCCCACAGACGCAGCACCAGGCCCAGGGCCACCGCCACGGCGCCAACGGAAATGGACGCTTCCAGCCACAGCCACAGAGCCAGGGCCGCCACCGAGAACAGCAGCAGGGCGTTGAGCACATAGAGGCTGACGTTGAGCTTGGTCACCAGCCGCATCTGGGCGTAGACGGTGTTCATAAAGCCGCGCATCCCTTCTTCGGCGTAATCGGCCTCGCGGCGGGCGTGGGAGAACAACTTGACGGTCTGGATATTGGTGTAGCTGTCGACGATGCGCCCTGTCATCACCGAACGGGCGTCGGCCTGGACCGCCGACACCTTGGCCAGACGCGGCACGAAAAAGCGCAGCATCAGCATGTAGCAGCCCAGCCACAGGGCCAGGGGGATCACCAGGCGCCAGTCGGCGGCGCCGACGATCACCAGGGTACCGATGAAATAGACGGCCACGTAGTTCAGTACGTCCATCAGCTTCATCACGCATTCGCGCACCGCCAGGGCGGTCTGCATCATCTTGGTGGCCACCCGGCCGGCAAACTCGTCCTGGTAGAAGGCCATGGACTGCTTGAGCAGGTAACGGTGAACCTGCCAGCGAATGCGCATGGGGAAGTTGCCGATAAGGGTCTGGAAGTTGATCAGCGAATGCAGGCCCACAAAGGCCGGCAGCGCCACCAGCACCACCAAGGCCATGGCCACCAGCACTGGGCCCTGCTCCTCGATAAAGGTGTCGCGGCTCATACCCGACAGCCAGTCGACAATGTTGCCCATAAAGCCGAATAGCCAGACCTCAGTAATGGCCACCAGGGCCATCATCAGTGCCGCCAGCAACAGATAGCGCCAAGCGCCCTTGGTGTAGTGCAGGCAAAAGGCCACCAGGGTGCGGGGCGGCACCTGGGGTTCGTCCTTGGGCAAGGGCTCCAATCGTCTTTCAAACCAGCCGAACATAACACCTCGATACGGCGAGAAAAGTGCCGTCAGGATACACGGTCCGGCCAGCCTCGGCGACGCTTGGCGCCGAAACAAGGCTATGAACAAATTGCAAGAATCGCCCGTGCATCCCGGCCGGCCTTGCGATATAACCAAGCCAAACAACCCCAGGAAGGCTTTTATGATCGATTTTCGCAGTGACACCGTCACCCAGCCCACAGATGAAATGCGTGCCGCCATGGCCCAGGCAGCAGTGGGTGACGACGTTTACGGGGACGACCCCACCGTCAATGCCCTGGAAGCCTTTGCCTGCAACAAGCTGGGGTTTGCAGCCGGTCTTTTTACCAGCTCCGGCACCCAGGCCAACCTGTTGGCGCTGATGAGCCATTGCCAGCGCGGCGACGAATACCTGTGCGGCCAGCAGGCTCACAACTACAAATACGAAGCCGGCGGCGCCGCCGTGCTGGGCAGCATCCAGCCCCAACCCATCGACAACGAAGCGGACGGCAGCCTGGATCTGGCCAAGGTGGCGGCCGCCATCAAGGCCGACGACTTTCACTTCGCCCGCACCAGGCTGTTGTCCCTGGAGAACACCATAGGCGGCAAGGTGCTGAGCCTGGACTACCAGCAGCAGGCCGCCGCCCTCTGCCAGGAAAAGGGCCTCAAGCTGCACCTGGACGGGGCCAGGGCCTTTAACGCCGCCGTGGCCCTGGGGGTGGACATCAAGGACATTACCCGCCATTACCACTCGGTCAGCATCTGCCTGTCCAAAGGCCTGGGAGCGCCGGTGGGTTCGCTGCTGATGGGTGACCGGGACTTTATCGACAGGGCCAGGCGCCTTCGCAAGATGTTGGGTGGCGCCATGCGCCAGGCTGGCATCATCGCCGCTGCGGCCCATATCGCCCTGGACACCATGCCCTCAAGGCTGCAAGAAGACCACGACCATGCCGGCCAACTGGCCCAGGGCCTTGGGGAGATTGGCGCCCTCAAGGTAACCGCCACCCCCACCAATATCCTCTACGCCCAGTGCCAACTGGGCCGGGAGCAGGAGCTTAAGCAGTACTTGCTGGAGCGCGGCATCCTTATCAGCGCCGGCAAACCCATCAGGCTGGTAACCCACCTGGGTATCAGCGGGGACGACGTGGCCCGCTTGCTCAAGGCGGTGGCGGACTTTTACCGATGTCACTGATCATCAGGCCTTACCAGAGCCGCGACGCCCGCCCCCTGGCCGAGCTTTTCTACGCCAGCGTGCACCGCTCGGCCCTGGGGCCCTATAACCAGGCTCAGTTGGACGCCTGGGCCCCCTACCCCATCGATTACGGCCTTTGGCGCCAGAAATTGGACCTATTGCAGCCCCTGGTGGCGGAGCAGGACGGGACCCTGACCGGCTTTATGACCCTGGAACCTTCCGGCCTTATCGGCCTTGCCTTTACCCACCCGGACTTTCAGCGCCAAGGGGTGGCCCAGGCCCTTTACCGGCAACTGGAACACAGGGCCAGGGAGCAGGGGCTGACACAGCTGACGGTGGACGCGTCCAAACTGGCCAAACCCTTCTTTGCCAAGCAAGGCTTTTCGGTGACCTCTGAAAACCAGGTGCAACGGCGGGGTAAAATCCTGGTGAACTGGACCATGGAAAAAGCCCTTTGACTTGAAATAGGTCAAGAACAGTGCAGTTCGGCTGATCCATGACCTTCTTTCGGGGGTAGAATCCGCTCCCCCGAATTCGAAGGTGCCCTGGAATGCCTGCTGTTTCCCCTTTGGAATCTGCCCGACTGCATAATGCCAACCGCCTGATGCTGGGCGTGATGGCCTTTTACTTTTTGTTCTGCCTTTACCTGGCCAGTTGGCATGGCCAATGGGGCCAGGCCCTGGCTTTTGGCCTGCCGTTGTTGGCCATGGCCGCCTTCGTGCGCCTGGCCCTGGGCCAGTTGCCCATCTCCGGCCCGCTGATGGCCGCCTTGCAGATGGCCATGGTGGCCCTGCAGATCCATCTGGCCCACGGCCTTATCGAGCTCCACTTCGGGGTCTTCGTGACCCTGGCACTGCTCACCGTCTACCGCCAAATTCCCACCCTGCTGACAGGGGCGGCGGTCATTGCCGTACACCATCTGTTGTTTTGCTACCTGCAACACCAAGGTTACCCGGTCTGGCTGTTCAACCATATGGCCAACCACTGGCAGACAGTGGGCCTGCACGCCGCTTACGTGGTGGTGGAAACGGCGGTGCTGGTGCTGATGGCTCTGCAATCGCGCCAGGAAAACCTGCAAGGGGACGTGCTGACCGAGGCCAGCCAGGCCATGAGTCTGGACAAAGGCAGCATCAACCTGGATATCCAGGTGGCGCCCCTAACCCCAGCCCTCAGGGGCTTTGCCCAGATGCTCGGCGCCCTTGGCGCCATGGCCAAAGCCCTGGTCACCGAGAAAGATGACCTGGGCCGGCTCAATGGCCAGTTGGTGCAAAAGGAACAGGACATCAACAGCCAGAGCAAAGCCATCAGCCAGGCCCTGCAGGAGCTGGCCGCCGCCATTGAGCAAATGGCCGCCTCCGCCAGCCATATCGCCGACAGCGCTGACCAGGCCCAGGCCCAGGTCGGCCAGGCCCTTGCACAGCAACAACAGGCCTCACTGGCCACCGATCAGGCCGCCCGGGCCAGCCAGGACATGGGCCGCCAGTTGGGCACCACGGCCGGCTTTATGGACGAGGTCAACCTGGCCAGCGCCGCCATCAACAAGGTGGTGGACGTGATAGCCGAAGTGGCGGACAAGACCAACCTGCTGGCCCTGAACGCCGCTATCGAAGCGGCCAGGGCCGGGGACGCCGGCCGGGGCTTTGCGGTAGTGGCGGACGAGGTGCGCAGCCTGGCCGCTCAAACCCAGCAGTCCACCGGCGAGATAACCAATCTTATCAAGAGCCTGCAGCAAAGGGTCAGTGAGGCCGTGGCCGCCATGGGCCATTGCCGGTCGGCAGCGCAAGGCAGTGAAGCTGCCGCAGCCAAGGTTGCGGAACAAATCGCTGCCAGCCTGCAGGCCCTGGACCACAGCTCTGGACACATGGCTCAGGTGGCCAGCGCCACCACCCAGCAGCGCCAGGTAACCCAGGAAATGGCCCGTGGCGCCGCCCATATCCGCAGCCGCCAGGAGCGTATCGCCGAGGCACTGCTGGAACTGGAGCAGCTGACCGGCCTTATTAGCCGCCAGCAGCAGGCCATGGCGGATCAGTTGGCCACCCTACGCCTACCGGCCTGATAAAAAACGGCTCCCTTGGGAGCCGTTTTTTCACTTCGCCTCGGGCAGGGCCTCTGGCTCGGGGGGCATGGGCCAGGCGTTGACCACAGCCTTGACCAAGGTCGCCAGGGGTATGGCAAAGAACACCCCCCAAAATCCCCAGATCCCACCGAAAAACAGCACCGCCAAGATAATGAAGATAGGGTGCAGGTTCACCGCTTCGGAAAAGAGGATGGGCACCAGCACATTGCCGTCCAGGGCCTGGATCACCCCGTAGGCCACCATCAGGTAGATAAAGGTGCTATCGAAACCCCACTGCACGGCCGCCACCAGGGCAACGGGTATGGTCACCACCACGGCGCCGATGTAGGGCACCAGTACCGACAAACCCACCGCCAGTCCCAACAGCGCCGAGTAGCGCAGCCCGAAGATGGCAAAAGTGATGTAGCTGGCGATGCCGACAATCAAGATCTCCAGCACCTTGCCCCTGATGTAGTTGACGATCTGCACGTTCATCTCATGCCAGACCTGCTGAGCCAGCTTGCGGTTGCGGGGCAAGAAGCGGTCAAACCCGGCCAGCAGGCTGTCTTTATCCTTAAGGAGGAAGAACATCAACAGCGGCACCAAGATCAGGTAAATCATGATGGACACCACGTTACCAAGGGACGCTACCGTCGCCCCCAGGGCGGCCTGGGCCCAGTTGATCAGGGTTTTCTGGGACTCGTCCACCAGGGTTTGGATCTGCTCGGGCTGCACCAGGCTGGGGTAGCGGCTGGGCAGCTCCAGAACAAAGTGGCGCACATGGTCGAGCATGGTCGGCAATTCCTTGACCAGGTTGGAAGTCTGGGTCCAAAGGGTAGGCACCAGGAACAGCATCGCCACCAGGGTCAGGCCGATGAAAAGCACCATCACCAGCACTGTCGACCAGGTACGGGACAGCTTCAATCCCAGCAGTTTCTGTACCGGCCACTCCAGCAGATAGGCCAGCACCAGGGCCACCAGCAAGGGGGCCATGACATTACCCAGGGCATAGATGGCCAGGATGCCGAACACCAGCAGTAAAAAGAGGGTAATGGCGTTAGGGTCGGAAAAACGGCGGCGGAACCAATCGAACACCAATGCTTTCACTGCATCTCCTGAGCATGTTGCGAAGGCGCCGAGTCTGGCACCCTGGGGGTGAGGCAAACCTGAAAAAATCCGGGACTGTCGTGGCGCTCGAAAGGCTGGCCCTGGGCACAAAGCCAGCGGCACAGATCTTCGGTACTGGCCTTTTCGGCCAACAGCAGCACCAGGGGGGCATCTCCCGGCCAGCGGCCTATGGCAATCTTGGCCTGGACCAGGGCCATGGGACAGCGGTAGCGGCGCAAGTCGTGCTGCATGTCAGCTCCGGTTTGCTCGGGCTTCTCATTATGGGGGACAAAAGAGCGGAAACAAACAGGACTTTTGGTGGTCCAGTTGTTATGTTGTCTAGGCCCGCCACAGCGAGTCACATGAATGAAAGTTAAAGGATTTATTGCCACACTGCTCAGCCTTGGCCTCGCCATGCCCCTCCCTGCTCCCGCCGCCAGCGACCTGCCGCAAATCGGCACCGCCGGCCTGTCGGTACTGAGCCTGGAGAAGGAAGAGTCCCTGGGGGAGCTTTACACCTATCAGTTGCGCAGCCAGGCCCCCATGGTGCTGGACCCCTTGGTGACCGAGTATGTCCAGGCCCTGGGGCACAAGCTGGTGTCCCATGCGGATAACGTCAATTATCCTTTTGACTTCATGGTGTTACGGGTTAACGAACTGAACGCCTTCGCCTACTTCGGCGGCCATGTGGCCCTTTACACCGGCATCATCCGCCAGGCGGCAAGCGAGGACGAATTGGCGTCGGTGCTGGCTCACGAAATCGCCCACGTCACCCAGCGCCACCTGGCCCGTAAACTGGAGCAGAACCAGAAGAACCTACCCCTGACCATAGCCGGTATCGTCGGGTCCATCCTGGTGGGCATCGCCAACCCGGAGGCGGGCATGGCCGGCCTGCAGGCCTCTATCGCCGCCAACCAGCAATTTAGCACCAACTACACTCGCCAGAACGAACAGGAAGCGGACCGGGTAGGCTTTCGTACCCTCTACACGGCCGGTTTCGACCCGTCTGGCATGGCCAGTTTCTTTGAAAAAATGGTGGCCCAGTACCGTTTCGTGTCCAAGCCCCCGGAATTTTTGCTGTCCCACCCCTTGTCCGAGTCCCGGGTTGCCGAAGCCCGTAACCGGGCCATGCAATACCCGCCGCTGATAAGCCAGCCATCCCTGGAGTTCCAGCTCACCAAAATGCTGATCCGCGCCAACTATGGTGACGAGCCGGCCAAGGTTAAAGGCCGTTTGGAGAGCGAACTGCGCCACAAACAATATGTGTTTGAAGATGCAGTTCATTACGGCCTGGGCCTGGTGGCCTTGCAGCAGGACGAAAACCAGCAAGCCCTGGACATCGCCGAACGGCTGATCAAAAAGTCGCCGGAAAACCTCTACTACAAAGTGCTGAAGGTGGATGCCCTTATCGGCCTGAAACGGGCCGAAGAAGCAGCCCGCTTCCTGGCGCCAGAGGCCGGTATTCGCCCCAACAGCCCGGTGGTGGCCCTGAACCTGGCCAACGCCTGGATCTACGCCGAAAAAGGCGATGAGGCCATCAAGGTGCTCGAACCCTATCTTTACCGCCACCAGGAAGACCCCTTGGCCATGGACATGATGGTAAAAGCCCAGGCCCAGGTGAAAGACACCGGTGCCCGGGAATTCTGGCAGGCCGAGCAGCTGGCCTACCGGGGCGCCTTCGACCGGGCTATCAACCACTTCAACCGCGCCTACCAGGCTTACGGCAGCAACGCCATAGAGCAAAGGCGCATCGAGGGCCGTATCGCCCAGGTGAAAAGCCAGAAGGCCAAGTTCGAGGCCCTGCGCTAAAAGGGTTGGCAGCACTGGCTGGGCCGCTACAATGGCGGCTCAAGCTAGAAGGAGGCGTTATGCAGCTGTATCACAATCCAAGGTGTTCCAAGTCCCGCGAAACCCTGGCCTTGTTGGAAGCAAGGGGCCTTTCCCCCGAGGTGGTGCTCTACCTGGAACAGGCCCCTTCTGAGGCAACCATCAATGGGCTGCTGGTAAAGCTAGGGTTCGACTCTGCTCGCCAGCTGATGCGCACCAAAGAAGACCTCTACAAAGAACTGGGCCTGGCCCAGGAAGAGGACCAAGCCGCCCTTATCAAGGCCATGGCTGAGCACCCCAAGCTCATCGAGCGCCCTATTTTGGTGAACGGTGACAAGGCCCGCCTTGGCCGCCCCCCCGAGCAGGTACTGGAGATCCTATGACAGCGGCCTTGGTGCTCTATTACAGCAAGACAGGGGCAACCCGCCAGATGGCGCGCCTGATTGCCAGGGGCATCGAAGAGACCGGGGTGGAGAGCTGGCTGCGCACCGTCGAGGACGGCGGCGAAGATCCCAAGGTCAGTAGGGAGGAGCTACACAGCGCCTCGGCCCTGGCCCTTGGCAGCCCTACCCGCTTTGGCGGCATGGCCGCCCCCATGAAGGCCTTCTGGGACGACACCGCCAGCGAATGGCTGGCCGGCAGCCTGGTGGACAAACCGGCCTGTGTCTTTACCTCGGCCGGCAGCCTGCACGGTGGCCACGAAAGCACCTTGCTGGCGATGATGGTGCCCTTGTTGCATCACGGCATGATGGTACTGGGCCTGCCCTATACCGAGCCTGCCCTGCATCACACCCAAAGCGGTGGCACTCCCTATGGCCCCAGCCACTGGGCCGAGGCCGGCGCCATCACCAACGATGAAAAGGCCCTGTGCCTGGCCATGGGCCGGCGCCTGGGCAAGATGACCAAGGCCCTTGCATGAAACCGGCCCAGCCCCACACCCAGCGCATGCGCTATCTGGCCCTGGCCGGTTATTTGGGGCTGCTTTGTTGGGTACCGCTGTGGCGGTTGTGGCTGGCCCCCCATCCGCAACTCAGTGCCGGCTTCCTGCTGGCATTGTGGTTTTTGCCCTTGCTGTTGCCCTTGAAGGGCATACTTAAGGGCAACCCCTACACCTACGCCTGGGCCAACTTTCTGGTGTTGCTTTACCTTACCCACAGCCTGACCCTGCTCTGGGTTAGCCCGGCCGAGCGCTGGCTGGCCGCCGTGGAGCTGATATTTACCTTAATGATGTTAACCGGCGGTGTCTTTTACGCCCGTTGGCGTGGCAAAGAGCTTGATTTAGGACTCAAAAAAAACCAACCTCATTAACATTCGAAAAACGAGACAGAGGATGTTATGACGGTTCCCACCACCCCACGCCTGTTGGCGCTGGTCCTTGCCAGCGCTGTGCTCGCTGCCTGCGGCGGCAGCAGCGGCTCTGACGATATCAGCAACCCTATTCCCCCCACCACAGAGTTGACCCTGACCGGTGACAGCAGCGCCCAAACCGGCGACGCCGTCGGCATAGTGGCCACATTACCGGCCGGCAGTTACCGAAGCTTTCAGTGGACCCAGACCGCCGGCCCCACTGTGCCACTGCTGGCCGACAAGACTACAGGCGTAGGCTTTGACGCCGTCGAGGCCGGTAACTACCGTTTCAGCTTTACCGCCACCCTGACCAACGGCAACACCCTGAGTAAAGACTTCAGCCTGGATGTCAGCAGCGACACCGCTGCCAAGGCCCAGATGCGGCTGGACCGCTCGGTCAGCGAAGGGGCCGAGTTTTCACTGCGCCTCAACGCCACCGGCATCAGTAGCGTGTCGGGCTGGTCGTTCCGCCAGTTGTCTGGCCCCAGCGCCAGCTTACAGACCAGCCAGAGCTCTCCGGTGCTGTTCGTGACCGCACCCAAGGTCAGCAGCGACGCCGTCATGGTCTTTGAGGGCAGTGTCGAGACCAATGTGGGCACCCTCAAAGACAGGGTCTATGTGGCGGTACAGGACAGGCCAGAGGTCACCAGCCCCTACTTTTGCGCCGAAGACGGGGAAAGCTGCGCTACCTCAACCCCCAGGACCCGGGTCTACGCCTACCAGGGCAGCAGCCCCTATGCCAGCCGCCTGGCCGACTGTGTTTATTCCAACCAGTTGGACGACAGCGATCTTTGCACCATCAACAACCTGCCACCCATAGGCCTGAACAACCAGGAGCCCACCGTCAACCAGATCATGGACAGGGTGCTGGTGTCCCACGACTGGATGGGGGAGCGTTTCAAGACTTTCCTGACCAGCCTGGATCCCAACAGCGACTTCAAGCATCTGCTGCGGGCCACTACCGCCATCGTCATCGCCCATGACATCAGGCCGTCCTTTTACTGGGCCTTGACCGGTGCCATCTACCTGGACCCAGACAGTCTCTGGCTGACCCCGGCCGAGCGGGACATGATCAACGAGCAGCCCGATTTTCGCGCCGGCTTTGGTTCCGAACTGCAATTCCTGGTGCCCTGGCGCTACGTCAAGGACAACGACTATGCCTTCTCCAGCACCGATCCCCAGGCCCGCCAAAGCCGCACCCTGGCCGAGCTGGAGGCAGATCTTGGCTCCCTGCTCTACCATGAGCTGACCCACGCCAACGACTTTATGTCTCAGACCAAACTGGCCTTGGGCTTGAACGGCAACAGCATCTTCGTTGACGCGGCATTGGCTTCTCCTGTGCTGTCTACCCAGCTCAGCACGACATCACCCTTGCTGTCAGCTGAAATGGCCGAGCTAGCCCAGGTCAGTTTCTTCGGGGAAACGGCGTCAGCCGCCCAAAGGGCCTATCAACCGGGCGATGTATCGGGCTTTTTCTTCCCCGACCGGGCCAACGACTTTTACAACTACGCCAGCACCCGTGAGGATCTGGCCATGTTGTTTGAAGAGACCATGATGAAGCTGCGCTATGGCATCGACAGAGACGTAGCGGTCACCAGCCTGCCCAGCAATCCCAGCTCCGCCAACGATTACATCGTCGACAGGGGCCAACGTAACCGCATCGCCGTCAGCCAAGTGCGTTCAAGGGCCCTGACTGCCGTACAAGGGGTCTTACCCGACGCCTACAGCCAGGCCCAGGCCATGCTCAACACCCTGACACCACTGGAGTTCTGTGCCGGCAAGGGTTGGGTGGACAACCTGGATCCGGCCAACTGCGCCGGTGCCGCCGCCTTCAGTGTCAGCGCTCAAAGCCTGGCCGAGGCGCCCCGCAGCGCCCCCTTACCCAGCAACCAGCGGCGCAGCGTCATGCCGCCCCTGCCCAAATCGCAGTAACAAAAAAAGCCCGCACGATGCGGGCTTTTTTATGGCGATGAGTTACAGGTCCAAGGCCTGCTTGACGAAAGGAATGGTCAGCTTACGCTGGGCGGCAATGGAGGCCTTGTCCAGAGCGTCCAGGGCTTCAAACAGGGAACGCATATCCCGGGACAGGCGGTTGAGCACAAAGCGGCCCACATCGTCCGGCAGGGTAAAACCCCGTAATCCCGCCCGCAATTGCAGGGCCGCTAGTTTGCCTTCATCGTCCAGGGGATGGAGCTGGTAGGTCACCCCCCAGTCCAGGCGCGACACCAGATCCGGCAGGGCCAGCCCCAACTGCTGGGGCGGCGCCTCGGCGGTGATCACCAGGTGAGCCCCGTCGCGGGTTTCCAAGACTCTGTTGTAAAGGTCAAACACCTGGCGTTCCCAGGCATCGTCACCGGCTATGGCCCCCACATCATCGATGCAGACCAGGGCCAGTTTTTCCATGCCTTCAAGCATGGCCGGGGCCATCTGTTCCCTGGCTTTCAGGGGCAGGTAGGCGGCGGCGGCACCGCGCTCGGCGGCCAGGGCGCAGGCGGCATGCAGCAGGTGGCTGCGGCCGCTTTTACCTTTCCCCCACAGATAGAGCACCCTTTTGCCTTCGGCACGGGCGGCATTTTTTACTGCCGCCACCACTTGGGCATTGTCGCCTGGGTAGAAACTGACAAAGGTTTCGTCGTCAGGAAGTTGAACCGCCAGGGGCAACTGCATAGAAGACTGGTTTCCTGTTACTTAATAATGCAGAGCGGCCCCAGGCCGCTCATCGACTGACAAAATGATACTGGCCATCCGGCCCCACCTCAAAATGGCGGGACAGGGTCAAAGCCTGGCGCAGCTGTTCTTCGTCGCCACGCAGCTGCAGGCTGAATACCACCTGCGAACCCGATACCGAGTCCACATTGGCATCGGCCACCTGAGCCAGGGCTTTAAGCTCGTCCAGGGCCTGCAGGTAATCCGCAGCTCGGCCCACCCCCACCAGGGTCAGCTGGGTCAGCTGGGCCGACAGTTGGCCTTTGACCGCCAGGCTCTGGGCCAGGCGGTCGGCCATGTCGTCCACCATGGCCTTCAAGGCCAGTTCCAGGCTGTCGCCACGGCTGTCGCCGCTGGCAGGCAAGGCCCCTTCCAGTTGCCAGCTCACCCTGAAGCCGGCACCGTCTTGGCTGGCCTTGGCAATCACGAACTGCTCGGCCTTGTAACGGCTGGAGGCGTCGCTGACCGGCTCGCGAAAGCGGCCCCAGACATCCAGCACGTCGAGCTTGAGCTTATCGTCCAGATCCCACAAGGGCAGCAGCACCGGCAGCCCCCGCACTTTGCCTTCCTCGGCCAGGGCCTTGGCCAACAGCGGGCTGGAGGCGTCGCTGACCAGGTCACGCTGGCCACCCTGCTCGGCGGCTATCCACAGCAAGGTGGTGGGTCTGTCACTGCCCCAAACCGGCCAGCCCCGTTGCCAGACGGCTTGCTCCAGGGGGCGCTGGTCGAAGGCGGCATAGAGTACCAGCTCGCCTTTTTCCTGCTCATAGCGGTAAGAAAGCAGGAAAGGACTGGGGTCCTTAAGCAGGTCGGCCAGGGCCGGCGCACTGGCGGCATCGCTGGATCCGGTGATCCGCACCAGGGTCTGGGCCATGGCGGCCTTGATGGCGTCGTTGCGGGCACTGTCGGTCTGGCTGGTGACCACGACCTGACTGCGGTACAGGTCATTGACCGGCACTGCCAGTACCTGGGTACAAAAAAGAGCCAGGCAAACAAAAAGATAGGCTTTCATGACGTTCTCCGAAGCGGCATCCCCCGATCATAGGGGGGCCGCCCCCCTGACTCAAGATGCAGCTTGTTCCTTGGGTAACACCAGGTTCAGCAAAATGGCCACCAGAGCGCACAAACTGATGCCTTGCAGGGTGAAGGAGCCCAGCCCCACCACCATGCCACCCACACCGAATACCAACACCACTGAGGTGATCACCAGGTTGCGGGGCTGCCCCAGGTCGACCCGGGCGCGGATCAGGGTATTGATGCCCACGGCGGCGATGGAGCCGAACAGCAGCACCATGATGCCGCCCATCACCACGGAAGGAATGGACTGCAGCGCCGCCCCCAGCTTGCCCACAAAGGCCAGCACTACCGCAAAGACGGCGGCCCAGGTCATGATGCGCGGGTCAAAGCTCTTGGTCAGGGTCACGGCGCCGGTCACCTCCGAATAGGTGGTGTTGGGCGGGCCACCGAAGCAGGCCGCCAGGGTGGTGGCCAGGCCATCTCCCAGCATGGTGCGGTGCAGGCCGGGCTTTTTCACATAATCCTTACCGGTGACCGTGCCGATGGCCAGCACGTCGCCGACATGCTCTATGGCCGGTGCTATGGCCACCGGCAACATCCAAAGGATCGCCTCCCAGCGAAACTCCGGCATGGTGAATTGAGGCAGGGCCAGCCAAGGAGCGGCGGCCACCTTGTCAAAAGACACCAGGCCCAGGGCCAAAGACAGGGCGTATCCCACCACTATGCCGGCCAGTATGGGGATCAGCTTGAAAATGCCACGGGCAAAGGTCGCCACCACCAGCGTGGTCGTCAGAGACAACATGGACACCATCAGCGCCTTGTCGGCGGGCACCAGTTGGGCACTGCCATCGCCGGCCTTGCCCATGGCCATGTTGACACCCACATGGGCCAGGGACAGGCCGATAACGATGATGATGGGGCCCACCACCACAGGGGGCAGCACCCGCTCGATAAAGCCCACACCCCGCACCCTGATAAAGGCCGACAGGGCCACATAAACCAGGCCGCAGGCAGCCAGGCCCCCCAGGGTGGCGGGCAGGCCAAACTGTTGGGTGCCCAGGATAACAGGGGAGATAAAGGCAAAACTGGAGGCCAGGAACACCGGTACCTGGCGTTTGGTCACCAGCTGGAATACCAGGGTGCCAAGGCCGGCGGTGAAAAAAGCCACATTGGGGTCGAGCCCGGTCAGCAGCGGCATCAGCACCAGGGCGCCGAAGGCCACAAACAGCATCTGCCCACCCACCAGGGCACGCTTGACAGGGTCATTGATGTGGAAAGGATCCGGGGTCATATTCTTGTTGTCTCTTGGCTAACAAAAACCCGGCCAATGCCGGGTTTGGTGATCACTTGGTACCGAAGATCTTGTCGCCGGCGTCGCCCAGGCCGGGAATGATATAGCCCTGCTCGTTAAGGCATTGGTCGACGGAGGCGGTATAGAGGTCAACGTCGGGGTGGGCCGCTTCCAAGGCCTTGACGCCCTCGGGGGCCGCCACCAGCACCAGTACCTTGATGTGCTTGCAGCCGCGCTTTTTTAGGAGGTCGATGGTGGCGACCATGGAGCCACCGGTAGCCAGCATGGGGTCGATCACCAGGGCCACCCGCTCTTCCAGATCACCACAGAGTTTTTCAAAGTAGGGAACCGGCTCCAGGGTTTCTTCGTTGCGGTACATGCCCACCACCGACACCCGGGCAGAAGGAATGTGCTCAAGTACGCCGTCCATCATGCCGAGGCCGGCACGCAGGATGGGAACCACTGTCACTTTCTTGCCCTTGAGCTGCTGTACTTCCACCGGGCCGTTCCAACCTTCGATGGTCACGGTTTCCAACTCAAAATCCTTGGTCGCCTCATAAGTGAGCAGGCTGCCCACTTCGGCGGCCAGTTCCCGGAAACGCTTGGTGCTGACGTCAGCTTCACGCATCAGGCCCAGCTTGTGTTGGACCAGGGGATGTTTGACTTCACAGATCTTCATGGCGCTTCCTTATAACTGGCACAAAATCCCCTAATTTTACCCGCCAGCCCCAGGCTCGACAACGGAAAAAGCCGCGAGGAAAACGTTTCAACTTGAACTCGGCCCAGCTACAATACGCCCGCCCAAAAATCCCCTAACATGCCCTAGAGGAAGACGATGAGCGAAAAACGCACGTCACTGTCCTACAAAGACGCCGGTGTAGACATTGATGCAGGTAACGCCCTGGTAGAACGGATCAAAGGGGTGGCTCGCCGCACCAGCCGCCCTGAAGTGATGGGAGGCTTGGGTGGTTTTGGCGCCCTGTGCCAGATCCCCAGCGGCTACCAGGAGCCGGTACTGGTGGCAGGCACCGATGGTGTCGGCACCAAGCTGCGCTTGGCTCTGGACTGGAACCGCCACGACGGCGTCGGTATCGACCTGGTGGCCATGTGCGTGAACGACCTCATCGTTCAGGGTGCCGAGCCCCTGTTCTTCCTCGACTACTACGCCACCGGCAAGCTGGACGTGGATGTGGCCGCCCAGGTGGTTGCCGGTATCGGTAACGGCTGTGAGCAGTCCGGCTGCGCCCTGATCGGCGGTGAAACCGCTGAGATGCCCGGCATGTACGAAGGGGACGACTACGACCTGGCCGGCTTCTGTGTCGGTGTGGTGGAAAAGTCCAAGATCATCGACGGTTCCGGGGTGGACGAAGGGGATGCTCTGATCGCCCTGCCCTCTTCCGGCCCCCATTCCAACGGCTATTCCCTGGTACGCAAGATTGTCGAAGTGGCCGGTGCCAAGGCCGACACCATAGTCGACGGCAAACCCCTGGCTGACCTGCTGCTGGAACCCACCCGTATCTACGTCAAGCCGGTGCTGGAGCTGTTCCGCAAGGTCCGGGTCAAGGCCCTGTCCCACATCACAGGTGGCGGCTTCTGGGAGAACATCCCCCGAGTCCTGCCCGCCGACGCCAAGGCCGTGGTCAACGAAGCCTCCTGGCAATGGCCGGCCATCTTCAACTGGCTGCAAGCCGAAGGCAACGTCACCCGCGAAGAGATGTACCGCACCTTCAACTGCGGCGTCGGCCTGGTGCTGGTGGTACCGCACTCCCAGTTGGAAGAAGCCCTGGCGGTGCTGACCGAGCAAGGTGAAAAACCCTGGCACATCGGTACCATCGCCAAGCGCGCCGACGGCGACAAAGCGGTAGAGATCCATTGAAACGTATTGTCGTCCTGATATCCGGTAGCGGCTCGAACCTGCAGGCGATCATCGATGCCTGCGGCGAGGGCCGCCTTAACGGCCAGGTGGTGGGGGTCATTTCCAACAAGGCCGATGCCTACGGCCTGACCCGCGCCGCCACGGCCGGTATTGCCACCCAGGTACTGAGCCACAAAGGCTTTGCCGACCGGGAAAGTTACGACGCCGCCCTGGTGGCGGCGGTCAACGACTTTGGCGCCGACCTGGTGGTACTGGCCGGCTTTATGCGCATCCTGACCCCGGTGTTTGTGGGCGCCTTCGAAGGCAGGTTGCTCAACATTCACCCGTCGCTGCTGCCCAAGTACAAGGGCCTCAACACCCACCAGCGGGCCCTTGACGCAGGTGACAACGAGCATGGCGTATCGGTGCATTTCGTCACCGCCGAGCTGGACGGTGGCCCTGTCATCGCCCAGGCCAAGGTGGCCGTCGACAGCAGCGACAACGCCGACAGCCTGGCCCACAAGGTTCACCTCAAAGAACATGTCCTTTATCCCATGGTCTGTGGCTGGTTCGTTGACGGCAGATTGCAAATGGGCGAAGGTAAGGCCTGGCTTGACGGACAGGTTTTACCGCCATGCGGTTACGCAACACACTGATCTCTTTGACACTGGCAGCGATAACCTCGCTGCCGGTTTTTGCCGCTTCATCTCCCGCCACCTACGACGCCACCTATAAGATCCTGCGCAAAGGCAAAGCCCTTGGCGTCGGCACCCGCAGCCTCAGCTGGGTTGGGGACCACTACGAACTGAAAAATGCCTCTGATCTGCGCTGGCTTATCTTCACCGACCAGCGCCAGGAAGCCTCCACCTTTACCGTCGAAGACGGTCAGATCCTGGCTAGCCATTACGAGTACAGCCGCTCCGGCACTGGGCCGGATGAAAGCGATGTGTTGGATTTTGACGGCAATACCGTCAAAAGCGGCGGCGCCGGCATCGAAGTCCAAGGCACCGTTTTCGACCCCCTCTCCTACCAGCAGCAGCTGGCCCTGGACTTGGCCGCCGGCAAGGACAAGGTCAACTACCGGGTGGTCAAGGAACTCAAGGAAAAGGAATACCGTTTCGAGGTGGTGGGTGAAGAGCGCATCAGCACTCCTCTTGGCGAACTGGACACCCTGAGGGTGGAGCGAGACAGGGGCGAAGGCTCCAGCCGCCAGACCATCTTCTGGCTGGCTCCCAGCCTCGACTACACCCTGGTCCGCCTCTGGCAGGCCAAGGACGGGGTGGAACAAATGGAGCTGGTGATCAGCGACTACCAGCGCGCCAAAGCCGACACCACTACCCCTTGAGGTAGACCTCTCCCAAGCGAAACACCACATACTGCCCTGGCGCCATGGCGGCCCAGGGCTCCCCTTCGGTCAAGGGAGTGGTGGCGATCACCGTTACCACGTCATCGGGCGTCGTCAGGGCGCCAAAGTCCACTTCCATGTCTTCGTCGATAAGCTTGGCAGCACCGAAAGGGGCGCGCCGGGTCAGCCATTGCAGTTTGGTGGAGCAATAGGCCATCAGGTAACGGCCGTCGGTGAGCAGCATGTTGAAGACCCCCAAGGCCTTCAGTTCCTCGGCCACCTTGGCCACAAAGCGCCAGAAGGTCTGTGGCTTGGCCGGGGGTCCTTCGGGGAAGCGCGTACGAATGCGGTGCAGCAGATGGCAAAAGGCCCGTTCCGAGTCGGTTTGACCCACCGGAATACTGGTGCCGGTGGCCAGGGCCTGGTAGCCGCTTAGCTGGCCGTTATGGGCAAAAGTCCAGTTGCGGCCCCACAGCTCCCGGGTAAAGGGATGGGTGTTCTCCAACCCCACCTTGCCCCTGTTGGCCTGGCGGATATGGGACACCACGGCGCAGCTCTTGATGGGATAGTCGCGCAAAAAACCGGCTACGGGGGAGCAGTGGGAAGCGTCAGGGTCTTTGAAGGTCCGACAACCCTTGCCCTCGTAGAAGGTGATACCCCAGCCGTCTTTGTGGGGCCCGGTATCCCCTCCACGTTTGATAAGGCCGGTAAAACTAAAACAGATGTCGGTCGGCACATTGGCACTCATGCCAAGCAACTCACACATGGCGGCTATCCCTGGAAAACGTCGGCGACAGCGAGGATAGCAAGAGCCGCAGCTGAAAGTAACAGGGGACCTGCCGGCCCCCTGGATATCCCTTAGAGGTGATTGGCGTAGGCCAACTGGGCCATCAGGCCTTCAGTGCCCTGTTCCACCTGGCTTGCCCAGACCATACGGCTGCTGGCAACGTCATAGAGGTTCATCTGCCAGCCGGCCAACGGGTTCTGGCTGCTTTGGCTCAGCTCTTCGCTGGCACGGTACAAAGCAGGGTAGACCACCCACAGCGGCGCAAAACGCTCCGGGGCCAGGCCATTGGCGTTGTGGCGCTGCTCGCTGACCAGGAGTACATGGGACAGGTGGCGTGAACGCAAGTCGGCCATCAAGGGCATGGCACGGCCGCCTTTGACCAATTCTTCCAAGGCCTGGTCCCCGGCGACGGCATTGACCCCCTGGGCCTTGAGGCGCTCGGTCAACTCGGCGGTAAGGGCGCTGCGGTTGCTGCCGTCCTGGCTGGCTACCCAAACCAACACCTGCTCCAGCTTTTGTCCCTGGGAGGCACGCCAGCTATAAGCCGGGTCGGTCGCACAGCCGCTGAGCCACAGCACGGCGCACAGCATCCATATCCTTTTCATTTTTACTTCCTTGTTGTCATGGCAATAGAGAGGGAGGCGCATAATACAACATCCAAGGCAAAGACACATGTTAAATAAATGAAAATGCCAAGGAAGCTTTACTTCCGCCAACTTCCGCCCCAACCGGGCTTCGCCATACCCTAGCGCTCACTTCCAAAAGGCTAACTTAACGTCACAGGTAAAAAGGATTGACGACACCAACAGCGCAGACCAGTGCCAGGATCAACCAATAAAAAACCCGGCCTAAGCCGGGTTGGTGAAGAGGCGGTCTTTAGTCCGCCATCAGCTGTTCGACCATCAGTATGATGGAGTGGATCACCTTGATGTGGATCTCTTGGATGCGGTCGGCATAACCAAAATGGGGCACCCGCACTTCCACGTCGGCCATACCGGCCAGCTTGCCGCCGTCTTTACCGGTCAGCAGGATCACCTTCATGCCCTTGGCCTTGGCCGCTTCCACCGCCTTGATGATGTTGCCCGAGTTGCCCGAGGTGGAAAGACCAAAGAGCACGTCCCCTTCCCGGCCCACCGCTTCAACGTAACGGGAGAACACATAATCAAAGCCGTAGTCGTTGCCGACACAGGACAGGTGGCTGGGGTCGGAAATGGCGATGGCCGGCAGACCGGCCCTGTTATCACGAAAACGCCCGGTCAGTTCTTCGGCAAAATGCATGGCATCGCAGTGGGAGCCGCCGTTACCGCAGGAGATCACCTTGCCGCCGGCCTTGAACTGTTCGGCCAGCAGGTGGGCAGCATCGGCCACGGCATTCAGCTGAGCCTGGTCGGCGCTGAATTTGGCCAGTACGTCGGCGGCTTCAACCAGTTGCTGGCGTACTATGTCTTTCAAGTCCATCTTCGACTTCCTGTATGGGCAGTTAAGTTGACGATTATAACCAGCCATAATGAACAAATCCTTCTTGATTCACTGCGCCGTATCCAGTAAAAAGTGGCAACAACATAGAGGTCTGACCTCTTAGAAAACAGAACCCCGTAAAGGAGGGAATCGTGTTGACTTTATTCTGGACCCTGGTGGTCCTCGGTGGTGCCTGGGCCCTCGCCTACCACCGGGCCTCCCTGATGACCTTCACCGTCGCCACCTTCGCGGCCTTGCTGGCCGGCAGCCTGTTTGGTGGCGTCTCCATCTGGCTGTGGCTGATCGCCCTGCTGGTACTGGTGCCCCTGAACATCACCAGCATCCGCCACAACTACATTTCCGGTCCCTTCCTGAAGCTGTACCGCAAGATCATGCCGGAAATGTCCAGCACCGAGCGCGAAGCCATCGAAGCCGGTACCACCTGGTGGGACGGTGAGCTGTTCCGTGGCAACCCCGACTGGAACAAGCTGCACGCCTTCCCCAAACCGCATCTGTCTGCTGAAGAGCAAGCCTTTATCGACGGTCCCGTCGAGGAAGTCTGCCGCATGGTCTCCGACTGGGAGACCACCCACGAACGGGCCGATCTGGCCCCAGAAGTGTGGCAATACCTCAAGGACAACGGCTTCTTCGCGATGATCATCAAGAAGGAGTACGGCGGCCTGGAATTCTCCGCCTACGCCCAGTCCCTGGTCCTGCAAAAGCTGACCGGCGTGTCCATGGTGCTGTCTTCCACCGTCGGCGTACCCAACTCCCTGGGCCCGGGTGAGCTGCTGCAGCACTACGGCACCAAGGAGCAGAAAGACCATTACCTGCCCCGCCTGGCCAAAGGCCTGGAGATCCCCTGCTTTGCCCTGACCAGCCCGGAAGCCGGCTCCGACGCCGGTGCCATTCCCGATTTTGGCGTGGTCTGCAAAGGCGAGTGGGAAGGCAAAGAAGTGCTGGGGATGAAAATCACCTGGAACAAGCGCTACATCACCCTGGCCCCGGTGGCCACAGTGCTGGGCCTGGCCTTCAAACTGCGTGACCCTGACGGCCTGCTGGGCGGTGAGGAAGACCTGGGCATTACTTGCGCCCTTATTCCCACCAACACCCCCGGCTGTGAAACCGGCCGCCGCCACTTCCCGCTGAACGTGCCCTTCCAAAACGGTCCGACTCGCGGCAACGAGGTATTCGTACCCATCGACTACATCATCGGTGGCCCGAAAATGGCCGGCCAAGGCTGGCGCATGCTGGTGGAATGTCTGTCCGTTGGCCGTGGCATCACCCTGCCCTCCAACGCCACAGGCGGTATCAAGTCCCTGGCTTTGGCCTCCGGCGCCTATGCCCGGGTCCGTCGCCAGTTCCGCCTGCCCATCGGCAAGATGGAAGGTATCCAAGAGCCCCTGGCCCGCCTGGGCGGCAGCGCCTACCTGATGGGCGCCACCTGTGAACTGACCACCACCGGCCTGGATCTTGGTGAAAAGCCCTCTGTTATCACCGCCATCGTCAAGTACCACCTCACCGACCGCATGCAAAAAGGCATCATTGACGCCATGGACATCCACGGCGGCAAAGGTATCTGCATGGGCCCGGAAAACTACGTTGCCCGTGGTTACCAGGGGGCTCCCGTAGCCATCACAGTGGAAGGGGCCAACATCCTGACCCGCTCCATGATGATCTACGGCCAGGGCGCCATCCGCTGCCATCCCTTCGTGCTGGCCGAGCTGGAAGCCGCCGCCATCGAAGACAAGAAGCAGGCTCTGGTAGCCTTCGACAAGGCCGTGTTTGGTCACATCGGCTTTGCCATGTCCAACTTCTTCCGCTCCCTGTGGCTGGGCCTGACCGGTGCCCGTTTCAGCGCCAGCCCCTTCAGGGACCAGACCAAACGTTACTACCAGCAGATGAACCGCTTCAGTGCCAACCTGGCCCTGCTGTCGGACGTGGCCATGGGCGTGCTGGGTGGCGAGCTCAAGCGCCGCGAGCGGGTCTCTGCCCGCCTCGGTGACCTGCTGAGCCAACTGTATCTGGCTTCTGCCGCCCTCAAGCGCTTTAACGACGAAGGCCGTCGCCGCGAAGATCTGCCGCTGCTGCAATGGGCCGTGGAAGACGCCCTGGCCAAGCTGCAAGACAGCCTGGACGAGCTGCTGCGCAACTTCCCCAACAAATGGGTTGGTGGCTTCCTGCGCCTGGTTATCCTGCCTTGGGGCCGCCCGGTCAGCCGTCCCAGCGACAAGCTGGACTATAAAGTGGCCACCCTGCTGCAACAGCCCTCCGACGTCCGTACCCGCCTGGGCCAAAGCCAGTACCTGACCCGCGTCGACAACAACGTTGTGGGCATGCTGGAGCAGACCCTGGACGACGTTCTGGCTGTGGAGCCGCTGTTCAACAAGATAGCCAAGGCCACCGATCCCAAGCGCCTGTTCTGGCGTCTGGATGAAGTGGCCAGCGAAGGCCTGGCCCTTGGCCTTATCGGCGAGGACGAAGCCGCCCTTCTGCGCCGCGCCGAACAAGGCCGCCTGCGCGCCATCAACGTCGACGACTTCGACCCGCTCTACCTGGCCGCCGACAAGGATCTGGTCAAGAAAGAGAAAAAGGCCGCCGGTAAAGCTGCATAAGCGAGCTAACCGATTGAAAATAAAAGCCCCGCTTCGGCGGGGCTTTTTGTATCCTAAAGGGGCACCTCGGCCTTTGCCTGCCAACAGGCAGAGGCCTAAGGCCCGGCCTAACACCGAGTTTTGACCTATAACATGGCAATGACCCGGCGCCCCTGGCAGCCTGGGCATGACATCGATAACGGAGGTTAACTGTGAAAAAAGCGATTTTTGGCCTGCTTCTGGCCCTGGGGACCCCGGCTGTGATGGCCGACGAATGCGCCACCGTGGTGGAAGGTAACGACGCCATGCAGTTTAACGTCAAGGAGATCACGGTACCGGCCAGCTGTAAGAGCTTCACCGTCACTCTCAAGCACGTGGGTAAACTGCCCAAGAACACCATGGGCCACAACTGGGTGCTGAGCCAGAGCGCCGACTACCAGGCCTTGGCCATGGCCGGTGCCCAGGCGGGCCTGGACAAGGACTATCTGCCAGAGGGCGACGCCAGGGTACTGGCCCACACCGCCATCATCGGCGGCGGTGAGGAAACCGCCGTGACCCTGGATATGGCCAGCCTGAAAAAAGGCGGCGATTACAGCTTCTTCTGCTCCTTCCCCGGCCACTTTGCGGTCATGCACGGCAAGCTGGTTGTGCAATAACAAGCCCCTTGCCAACAGACCCGGCTCAGGCCGGGTTTTTTATGCCCCTTGGTGACGCCAAGCCTCTGCTTGGGTTAGGGTAAGGGCCAGACAGACAATACCAAGGACGATACTCCCTTGTTGAAGTGGCTCTGGCGCCTTTTCCTGCTTACCCTGCTCAGTGGCCTGTTGGTCAGCAGCCTGCTGTTTTTCGCCCTCTACCACACCTATGAACGCCTCACCGACGAGGCCCCTGTGGCCTGGCTGCGTTTTGACAAGTTGGGCGAGCAGCATTATCAGTTGCACCTGCGCACCACCGACCAATGCCAAGAGCGCAGCTTTCCCATCAAAGGGGACGATTGGCGCCTGGACGCCCGCTTTATCAAGTGGCCTCACTGGCTGACCTTGATGGGCTTCGAACCCCAATACCGCCTGGAGAGGGTGGAAGGGCGTTATCGTAACATCCAGCAAAGCAATGACTTACCGCACAAGGCCTACGCCTTGTCGCCCCAAACCTGGGTCCAGCCACAATGGCTAGATACCCTGTCTTTTCTCGTCGACACCGAATTTGGCTCCTCCACCTATGCTCCCATGGACAAGGGCCAGGACTATGTGGTCTACCGCAGTAACAGTGGCCTTTTTGCCAGGGCCCAGGAAAAGGCTGCCACCCTGGAGCCCCTGGCGCTGACCGCCAGCCGTCCCTGCCAGCTGCCCCAGTCCTACTGGACCCAGGCGGCCCTGTGGCTGGACCGCCAGGCCCGGACCCTGGCCCAGCAGCCCGCTGAGTAAAACGCCGGGCCGTCAGCCAGCTATACCTTTGTAGGTGGACGGGCGGGAGGTTGTACCGCAGGGGACGCTAATGGCGCCCGGGTACAACCTTTGTTCCAGGCTGTGAAACGCTCTGTAACAGCTTTTTTAGAATGAACGTTCATTCGTTCTGATATTATGTCGGCACTCAAAGATCCCGAGTTCCTGTTTCAAGGATTGTCATTTCGAACACAGAGGTTTTGTCATGCGACAATATAAAAGCGCCATTTTGGCCCTGGCGATCACCGCAGCCCTGTCGGCCTGTAGCCCCGCCGACCAGGCCGCTCAGGGGCAGCAGATGCCCCCTCAGGAAGTCGGCATCATGACGGTTCAGCCTGCCCAGGTGAAGCTGCAAACCGAGCTTCCTGGCCGTACCCAGGCCTTCCTGGAAGCCCAGATCCGCCCGCAGATCAGCGGCGTGGTGTTAAAGCGTCTGTTTACCGAGGGCGGTACCGTCGAGGAAGGCCAGCCTCTGTACCAGATTGACCCCGCTCCCTTTGAAGCGTCCCTGGCCAGCGCCAAGGCCAGCGTGCTGCGTGCCAAGGCCAACGCCCGCTCCGCCGAACTGACCTTCAAGCGCTACCAGAAACTGGTGAAAACCAACTATGTGAGCCAGCAGGACCTGGACGATGCCGAAGCCGCCTACCAGTTGGCCATAGCCGACATCAAGGTGGCCGAAGCCAACCAGAACACCGCCGAGATCAACCTGAACTACACCGAAGTGCGCTCCCCCATCGGCGGCCATATCGGCAAGTCCAGCGTTACCCCCGGCGCCTTGGTGACCGCCAACCAGGCCCAGGAGCTGGCCACGGTACAACAGCTCGACCCCATCTATGTCGACCTGACCCAGTCCAGCGCCGCCCTGCTGGCCCTCAAGTCCAAGCTGGCCAGCGGTAACCTCAAGCAGGCCGACAGCGCCGAGGTGTCCCTGACCCTGGAAGACGGCAGCACCTATTCCCGTGCCGGCAAGCTGGAGTTTGCCGAGGTCAACGTCAACCAGACCACAGGCTCGGTGACCCTGCGTGCCATTTTCCCCAACCCTGACGGTGTGCTGCTGCCCGGCATGTACGTGCGCGCCATGGTCACCACAGGGGTGGACGACGCCGCCATTCTGGTACCCCAGAAAGGGGTAAGCCGCGACGCCAAAGGCAATGCCAGCGTCATGGTCGTGGGCGCCGACAACAAGGTGGAAGCCAGACCGGTCAACGCCACTGAAGTGGTCAAGGGCCAATGGCGCATCACCGACGGCCTCAAAGCCGGCGACAAGGTTATCCTCGACGGCCTGCAGAAGGTCCGTCCCGGTGCCGCCGTAACCACGGTTGACGCCACCGCGCAGCAGTAAGGGGAGCATTCATGCCACGTTTTTTCATTGATCGCCCGATTTTTGCCTGGGTGATCGCCATTCTCATCATGCTGGTGGGGGTATTGGCCATCATGCGCCTGCCGGTGGCCCAGTACCCCAGCATAGCGCCGCCGACGGTGACCATCACCGCCAACTACCCCGGTGCCTCGGCCAAGACGGTGGAAGACGCCGTTACCCAGGTCATCGAGCAACAGATGAACGGTATTGATGGCCTGAACTACATGTCGGCCACCAGTAACTCCAACGGCCAGGCCACCATCACCCTGACCTTCAGTTCCGATACCGATCCGGACATCGCCCAGGTCCAGGTGCAGAACAAATTGCAACTGGCCACCCCGCTGCTGCCGGAAAGCGTGCAGCGCCAGGGGGTGACCGTTACCAAGTCGGTACGTAACTTCCTGATGGTGCTCGCCTTCGTTTCCGAAGACGGCTCCATGGACAAGGCCGATATCTCTGACTACATCAACTCGACCGTCAAAGATCCCTTAAGCCGGGTGCAGGGTGTGGGTGAATTGCAGGTGTTCGGTGCCCAGTACGCCATGCGTATCTGGCTCGACCCCTTCAAGCTCAAGCAGTACAACTTCACTGCCGCCGACATCACCGCCGCTATCCAGGCCCAGAACGCCCAGGTGGCTGCCGGCCAATTGGGTGGTACGCCGTCGGTGCAGGGCCAGCAGCTCAACGCCACCGTCACGGTCCAAAGCCGCCTGCAGACCCCGGAGCAGTTCCGCAACATCATTCTGCGTACCGGCAGCAACGGCGCCAACGTCTACCTCAAAGACGTGGCCAAGGTGGAGATGGGGTCTGAGAACTACAGCTTCACCACCAACTTCAACGGCCAACAAGCTACCGGCCTGGGTATTCGCCTGGCCACAGGTGCCAACGCCCTGGACACCGCCGCCGCCGTTGAGGCCAAGATCGAGGAGATGTCCAAGTTCTTCCCGACCGGGCTCAAAGCGGTAGTGCCCTTTGACACCACCCCCTTCGTCAAGCTGTCCATTGAAGGGGTAGTGCACACTCTTATCGAGGCCGTGGCACTGGTGTTCCTCATCATGTACCTGTTCTTGCAGAACTTCCGGGCCACCTTGATCCCCACCATAGCGGTGCCCGTGGTACTGCTGGGAACCTTCGGCGTGCTGTCCTTCTTTGGTTACTCCATCAACACCCTGACCATGTTCGCCATGGTACTGGCCATCGGCCTGCTGGTGGACGACGCCATCGTCGTGGTGGAAAACGTCGAACGGGTGATGAGCGAAGAAGGTCTGTCCCCCAAGGAAGCCACCAAGAAGTCCATGGAACAGATCACCGGCGCCCTGGTGGCCATCGGCCTGGTGCTGTCTGCCGTGTTCGTCCCCATGGCCTTTATGACCGGCTCCACCGGGGTTATCTACCGCCAGTTCTCCATCACCATCGTCTCGGCCATGGCCCTGTCGGTGCTGGTGGCATTGATTTTGACCCCGGCCCTGTGCGCCACCATGCTCAAACCCATCCAGAAGGGCCACCACGCCAGCGAGCGCGGCTTCTTCGGCTGGTTTAACCGCTGGTTCGACAAATGCACCCAGGGCTACCAGGGCAACGTGGCTGCCATCCTCAAGCGCGGTGGCCGCTTCATGATCATCTATCTGGTGATCATCGCCGCCGTCGGCTGGCTGTTCAGCCGCACCCCCAGTTCCTTCCTCCCCGATGAGGATCAGGGCGTGCTGTTCGTCCAGGTGCAGTTGCCGGAAGGCTCCACCCAGGAACAGACCTCTCAGGTGTTTAAGCAGGTAGAGGACTACTTCCTGACCCAGGAGAAGGACAACGTCTACTCGGTACTGACCGTTGGTGGCTTCAGCTTTGCCGGCCAGGGCCAGAACATGGGTATTGCCTTCGTCAAGCTCAAGGACTGGAGTGAGCGTACCGCTCCCGGCACCGACGTGCAGTCTATCGCCGGCCGTGCCATGGGCGCCTTCTTCCAGATCAAAGACGCCATGGTGTTCGCCTTCGTGCCGCCAGCGGTACTGGAGCTGGGTACCGCCAACGGCTTTGACATGTACCTGCAGGACCGCAACGCCCAGGGCCATGACAAGCTGATGGCCGCCCGCAACCAGCTTTTGGGCATGGCGGCCCAGGAGCCGGGCCTGGTGGCGGTTCGCCCCAACGGCCAGAGCGACAAGTCAGAGTACAAGGTGGATATCGACCATGAAAAAGCCGGTGCCCTCGGGGTGTCGGTCAGCGATATCAACTCCATCCTGGCCACCGCCTGGGGTGGTACCTACGTCAACGACTTTATCGACCGTGGCCGCGTCAAAAAGGTGTATGTGCAGGGTGAAGCCCCTTACCGCATGCAGCCGGAAGACGTGAACGACTGGTTCGTACGCAACGCCAGCGGCGAGATGGTGCCCTTCTCGGCCTTCTCCTCCGGCCGTTGGACCTACGGTTCGCCCCAGCTGCAACGTTACAACGGCTTGCCGGCGGTGCAGATCCAGGGTGCTGCGGCCCCGGGCCAGAGCTCCGGTGACGCCATGGCCAAGATGGAAGATCTGGTGGCCAAGCTGCCCCCGGGCTTTGGCCTGGAGTGGACAGGCCTGTCCTACGAGGAAAAGCTGGCCGGTAACCAGGCCCCTGCCCTCTATGCCCTGTCTATCCTGGTGGTATTCCTGTGTCTGGCAGCCCTTTATGAAAGCTGGTCCATTCCGTTCTCGGTACTGCTGGTGATCCCCCTTGGGGTCCTGGGTACCCTGATCGCCACCGACGCCCGGGGCATGGCCAACGACGTCTACTTCCAGGTAGCGCTGCTGACCATCATCGGCCTGGGTGCCAAGAACGCCATCCTTATCGTCGAATTTGCCAAAGAGCAGTTCGAGTCCGGTAAAGGCCTGGTGGAAGCCACCCTCGAAGCGGTACGGATGCGTCTGCGCCCCATTTTGATGACCTCGCTGGCCTTCGGCCTGGGTGTTGTGCCCCTGGCCATCAGCAGCGGCGCCGGCTCCGGTAGCCAGAACGCCGTTGGTACCGGGGTACTGGGTGGTATGGTTGCCTCCACCGCCTTGGGTATCTTCTTCGTGCCGCTGTTCTTCGTGCTGGTTGAACGCCTGTCACTGAAGCTTGGCAAGAAAGACTACCAGCCCTAACCTTTTGGTTTTCTCGGTAAGCGCCCTTAGGGGCGCTTTTTTTTGCCTTTTTACAGACCGACAATAGCCTGCCTTTTCAGCTCACCCTCTGGGCTGCCAAGCCAATACATGCAACGCACGGCATTAGCCAAACGCCGCCAGGCGAACTCTGAAAAGCTTAAGACGGATAGGCATGGGGGATGGTTGAGGGTGCTGAAAGGACGCCGCAGTGGGCCGCTGGGGAAGCCTGAGAGCAGGAGAACAAATGGCAGGGTGAAGGCAAGCGCCCCCAAAAAAGGCAATAAAAAAGCCCGACCTGATGGTCGGGCTTTGGATTAAGTGGCGGAGTGGACGGGACTCGAACCCGCGACCCCCGGCGTGACAGGCCGGTATTCTAACCAACTGAACTACCCCCCCGCTCTGTATTCGCTTTGGCTTTCGCCGCCTACCTGGGCGTGCAACCCCGGTCGGCATTTGTAAGTTGGCGGAGTGGACGGGACTCGAACCCGCGACCCCCGGCGTGACAGGCCGGTATTCTAACCAACTGAACTACCACTCCGCACTGTATTCGTTTTGGCTTGCGCCGTCGACCCGGGCGTGCAACCCCAATCGACTCATGTTTGTTGGCGGAGTGGACGGGACTCGAACCCGCGACCCCCGGCGTGACAGGCCGGTATTCTAACCAACTGAACTACCACTCCGCGCTTCACCTTTTGGGGTTGTCACCCCCGGTGCGGCGCAAATACTAAGGGCGGTACGCGCCTAGCGTCAACACCTTTCCTTAAATTTTTTCGTTAAAGTCGTCAGGACGGCTCAAATCGAGCAAAAAGCCATCATTTTCCTGTGCTTGCGGTTGAGTTTCCGGCATTTCTAGCACGCTTTCAGACACAGCTTTCTCGCCGTTTCTGCGCCTTAACAGCCACCATATGCTGCCAAAAAGTACAGGCAGCAGGGCCAGCAGCCACCACAGGCCAGAAATTGACGACTTAGCTTCCACTACCACTTCGGGTTTAGGGGCGGCCACCGGCTTGGGCGGCATCGCCACCAGGGTACGGGGCGCCAGCTTCAACTGCCGGGTTTGGCCGCTGCTGTCTTCAAAGCCGATGCTACCGGTAACGGTGACGTTTTGGCCCGGTTCCTGGGGGTAGCGCAGCTCACCCAGGCCCTTTTCATCCAGGCGCAGGATACGGGTGGTGGTCTGGTTGTCCCCCAGGTGCAGCACCAACCGGGCCCTTACCGAGCCCGCCAATATGTCATCAGCCAGCAGGTGCAACTGGTAAAGGTGAGGGCTGAGCACGTCGGCCGGGGGCGGCAGGGTCACCTCGAAGGGGACCTTTTTCAGTTCCAGATCATGGGAGAAGGCCTGTTTGTCAAAACCGGCCTTGTTCTCCAGATGCCAACGGTAATGGCCGGCCAGATCCGGCAGGCTGAAACGGGCACAGTAAAGGCTGCCGTCCGGTTGCAGGCTCACCTTGGCACTGGAACTGAAGCCGAAGTTGTCGTCCTGGCCCAGGTGGGCACTGGTCAGCCAGGTGCGGGCCACCACCAGGTGCTGCACTTCTTCGGGAGTCAGGGCATGAGCCGCTTCCTGGTAAGGCTGACAAAGCCGTACCTCCTCCCCGGCGTAACGGGGGCTTGGCCAGGCGGGCTCTGCAAAGGCGATGCCCTGGTAGTCGAGAATGGCCTCAACCTTGCCCAGGGCCTGCCAGGGTCCCAACTCGGGATCTTCGATGCTGACAATATCCAGGCTGGTATTGCTGTACCAGCGCACGGCATCGGGATGGCGGCTCTCGTAGAGTTTATCGCCCCTCGGCCCCACCAGGATCACCGGATCTGAGCCAGCCTCCCGGCGAAACACCTTGACCAGCGGCGCCTGCTCCACTTGGAACAGGGTCTGCAAAAAGGTGGGGGCCTTGGGATCCGGGGTCACCGTCTCGGCTGCCACCGGCAGGGCAAAAAGGGCCAGGGCCCAGGGGGTCAACCTCGCCACAAACAACTGCCCCCTTTCTTCTGAACCAGGTCCAGCCGCTGCTCGTGGGCAGCCAGCTCGGTGTCCGTCGCCCTGACCACCCGCAAGGCGCCCGGCTGCAGGTCAAGGCGGCGTATGCCCCCTGCCCCCTCTTCGCTGCTGTCGCCGCCGGTCACCAGGTTGAGTTTGGTCTGGCCACCGGTCATGGCCAGGTAGACGTCGGCCAGGATCTCGGCATCGAGCAAAGCGCCGTGCAGGGTACGGCCGGAGTTGTCGATAAAGAAACGGTCGCACAATACGTCCAGGTTGTTGCGCTTGCCGGGGAACATGCGCCGCGCCATCACCAGGGTGTCGGTGACGCTGCAGAAAGTCTGGGTGGCCGGCTGCTGGGGGTTCCACATGCGGAACTCGTGGTCCATAAAGCCGATATCGAAGGGCGCGTTATGGATAACAAGCTCGGCGCCGCGAATAAACTCGATAAAGTCCTGGGCCACCTCGGCAAAGCGGGGCTTGTCCCGCAAGAAGTCGTCGGTGATGCCGTGCACCTGGATGGCTTCGGGGTCGACCGGCCGGTCCGGCTGCAGGTAAACGTGGAAGTGCCGGCCGGTCAGGCGGCGGTTGATCACCTCGACGCAGCCGATCTCGATGATGCGGTGCCCTTCCCAGTGAGGACCGACATCCTGGTTCATACCGGTGGTTTCGGTATCCAGCACCACCTGACGATGAATTTGCTCGCTCATAAGACCTTGGATTTGCTGATGGGCGCCGAGAAAGGCACACTTGACGAATTCCCCGCATCTTACCAATGAAGTCCAGTGCGAAAACAGATCACCCTCTACACAGATGGCTCCTGCCTCGGCAACCCGGGTCCCGGCGGATACGGCGTCCTGTTACGTTATCGGCAGCATGAGAAATGCTTGAGCCAAGGATACCGCCTGACCACCAACAACCGCATGGAGCTGCTGGCCGCCATCGCCGGCCTTGAGAGCCTCAAAGAGCCGTGCAGCATCGATATCTGGACCGACAGCCAGTACGTGCGCCAAGGGATCACCTCCTGGATGGCCGGCTGGAAGAAAAACGGCTGGCGCACCGCCAGCCGCCAGCCGGTCAAGAACCAGGACCTGTGGCAGCGCCTGGACGCCGCCGCCGGCCGCCACGAGATCCGCTGGCACTGGGTCAAGGGCCATTCCGGCCACCCGGAGAACGAAAAGGTTGACCAACTGGCCAGGGCCGCCGCCGAGTCCAATACTTTACTGGAGGATTCGGGCTTCGAGGGGTGACATGATTGAAGGGCTGCTTTGCGATCTGGATGGGGTCTTGCTGGTCAACGACCAGCCCCTGCCCGGTGCCCTGGAAGCGGCCCAGGAACTGAAAGCCACCCTGCCCCTGGCCTTTGTTACCAACAGCACCCGCCTGACTCCCAAGGCCCTGGCCGCCAAACTGGTTGGCCTTGGCCTGGACATCAGCCCCAAGTTTATCCTGTCCCCCCTGAGCGTGGCCCAATCACTGCTGGCCGAGCGCGGCATCCGTCGTCTCTGGTCATTGGTGGCAGAGGGCATTCAAAGCGCTTTTGACGATTACCAGCAGGACCAGCACCACCCCGAGGCCCTGGTGCTGGGGGATATAGGCCCGGACTGGGATTACCGGTGCCTCAATGCTGCTTTCAATTGCCTGCACCAGAATCCCGGCATTCCCGTTATCAGCCTGGGGCTAAGTACCTACTATCAGGGCCCACAAGGCCTGCGCTTGGACGTAGGGCCCTTTGCCAGGCTGCTGGCAGAAGCCAGCGGCGCCGAGTTGCTGGTGTGCGGCAAGCCCCAGCAGGGCATCTTTGCCCTAGGAGCCGAAAGATTGGGGTTGGCCCCTGCGCAACTGGCCATGGTGGGGGACGATCTGGATACGGACGTGAGGGCTGCCCAACAGGCCGGTCTAACCGGCATATTGGTGCGCACCGGCAAGTTTCGCCAGCAGGCCCTGGACCAGGGCGGCAAGGCGCCGGATGTCATTCTCGATGGGCTTTGGGCCCTCCCTGCCTGGCTACGCGCCCGGTAACGGTGCCGGTCACCGGCACCACGGCGCGCTGGCGGCGCCGGCCAAGGGCCGGGGTCAGCTGCAGGGGAATACTGCGCTTGCGGGCCACCAGCACATAGAGGCCACCCAGGAAATGGGCATAGTTTTCTCCCAGTGCCTCCAGCCACTGGGGGTTACGCCCTGGCAAAGGGCCAAACAGCAACCGCTCGTCGGCGATCACCTCAAAACCCAGCAGGGCCAGCCAGTCCTTGATGCGCAGGGGGTGATAGAAATGGCCATCAAAGGGCGGGGTCTTGCGCCAAAAGCCGCAAAGGTGCATCAGCGACAAGGGGTTAAAGCCGGTCAGCACCAGATGGCCACCGTCCACCAACACCCGTTCGGCTTCGCGCATCAGTTGGTGAGGGTCTGTGCTGTATTCCAGGTTATGGGACATCACCAACACATCGACGCTGCGCCCCTGCAGGGGCAGTTCGGTGCCCTGACATTGCACCTGGCCGCTTTGGCCTATATACCACTGGCGCTGCACCCGGGCAGCGGAGCAGTCAAAGGCACTGGCCAAGGGCCCGACCTTGACCAGGTAATAACCATAAAAACGCGGCCACCACAGGCTCAGGCGGCAGGCCTCCTGTTCCAGGAACCAGGCGCCATCCTTGAGACTTTGCCAAGACTCGGGCATGGTGCCGGATTGATGCCTTTTCACCGGACTAAACAGCATCAGCAGTTTCCATCTGACCAAGGGAGAATGACACTGTGCCTTTGACGGACCTGATGAACAAGAGCCTCCCCCACCAGGACCCGGTATTTGCCATTCCTGCCTTTAAGGATAACTACATCTGGGCCATTCGCACCGGCCCGGACAGCATCGCCGTGGTGGACCCAGGTGACGCCCAACCGGTGCTGGCAGTATTGGCCGAGCGCCAATGGACCCTCAGCGCCATTCTCATCACCCATCACCACTGGGACCACACCGGCGGCATCGCCGAGCTGTGCGCCCGCTACCCGGTGCCTGTTTACGGGCCGGCCAGCGAAGACATTGACGGCATTACCCAGCCCCTGTCAGAAGGTGATCGGGTTCAACTTCAAACGCTTGAGACTTTGCAGGTTCTGGCGGTTCCGGGCCATACTCGGGGCCATATCGCCTATTTTGGTCAAGGAATGCTCTTTTGTGGCGATACCTTGTTCAGCGGAGGTTGCGGGCGCCTGTTCGAAGGTGACGCTCCTACGATGTTCGAGTCGCTGCAAAAACTGGCGGCGCTCCCCGGGGAAACCCGGGTCTACTGCACCCACGAATACACCCAGGCCAACCTGGGGTTCGCCTGGAAAGTGGAACCCACCAACCAGGCATTGAAAACCTACATGGAGGACGTAGCCCGCTGGCGCCAAGCCGGTCTGGCCACCCTGCCCTCCACGCTGGCGAAAGAAAAGGCCATCAATCCTTTCTTGCGCGTTGAACAGACCGCCGTCAAGGCAGCAGCGGAAGCCTTCAATGAAGGTCCCTGTGATACGGCCGTCCAAGTTTTTGCGGCGCTGCGACGCTTCAAGGATATGAGCTGACCAAGGCCCCCAACCCAAAAATGACATTGATGAAAAAGACAGCATTAGCCTTGCTGCTGCCGGTGCTTTTGGCCGGCTGCCAGATGACCCACAGTACTGAGTCCCCCGACGAACTGCCGGTGGTACTGAGTACCGACACGCCCGACGACACCGCCGTAGCTGCGGCTGGCGACGAAACCCTGCCCCCCGAGCCTGAGAGTTCCGAGGTGGATATCCTGGCTGACGGCGACGCCGAAGCGGTGGCGCCCTTTGACAACCTCTGGGACCAGATCAGCAACGATTTTGCCCTGAGCTACGACAACCAGCAGCCTCGGATCCAGACCCAGTTGGCCTGGTTTAAAAAGCACCCCAAGTACCTGGAAAGGGTATCCAAGCGGGCCGAGCCTTTCCTGTACATCATCGTCGATGAGCTGGAACAGGCCGGGGTGCCCACCGAACTGACCCTGCTGCCCATAGTCGAGAGCGCCTTCGATCCCTTCGCCTACTCCCACGGCCGCGCTGCCGGCATGTGGCAGTTCATCAGCGGCACCGGTAAGCGCTTTGGCCTGGAACAGGACTACTGGTACGACGGCCGCCGTGACGTGCTGGCCTCTACCAAGGCTGCCGTGGCCTACCTCAAGTACCTCAACCAGATGTTCGACGGTGACTGGCTCCACGCCCTGGCCGCCTACAACTCAGGTGAAGGCCGGGTGATGCGCGCCATCGCCAGCAACAAGAAAAAGGGCAAACCCACCGATTTTTGGTCCTTGGATCTGCCCCGTGAGACCCGTGCCTATGTGCCGCGCCTGCTGGCCCTGGCCGAGATCCTCAAAAGCGAGGAAGGCAAGGCCCACTTCAAGGCGGTGGCCAACGAGCAGCGCCTGGCCCAGGTGACCGTGGACAAGCAGCTGGACTTGTCGGTAGCGGCCGAACTGGCCGGGATCAGTGTCAGCAAGCTGCATGCCCTTAACCCCGGTTTTAACCGCTGGGCCACCAGCCCGGACAGCACCCAGGTGCTGTTGCTGCCCATGGACAAAGCCGAGGGCTTCAACACCAAACTGGCCGCCCTGCCCGCCAAAGACCGGCTGCGCTGGGCCCGCCACAAGGTGAAAAGCGGCGACAGCCTGCTCAAGCTGGCCCATCTGTACGAAACGGACGTGCCATCCCTGCGTAAGGCCAACAGCATCAGCGGCAACATTATCCGTGTCGGCCAGGAATTGATGATCCCCCTGTCCAGCCAGGCGTTGGCCGACGGCCGCCCCAGCCAGGCGGTGGCCAACCGCCGCGCCACCATCAGCCATCAGGTGCGCAGTGGTGAGAGCCTGTGGACCATAGCCCGCAAGTACCAGGTATCCACCAAGGATCTGGCCCGCTGGAACAACATGTCTCCCAAGGACACCCTGTCCCTGAACCGCAAGCTCACCGTTTGGCTGAGCTCCGACGCCAACACCCGCGCCAGCGGCGGTGTCAGCCGCAACGTCAGTTACAAGGTGCGCCGTGGTGACTCCCTGGCCCTGATTGCCAGCAAGTTCAAGGTCACGGTCAACGACCTGCTCAAGTGGAATCAGTTGGACGCAGACAACTACCTGCAACCGGGGCAAGTGCTCAAGTTGATGGTGGATGTGACCCGCTCCTGACCAAAAGGCCCGCAATCGCGGGCCTTTTGCTTTCTGTCGTATCTGCTCTTGCAGTCAGGTCACCAGCAACAATACTGGCCTAAATCCATAACGATAAGAGAACGCACTTGTGAGAACCTTGCTCTTGGGCATGGCCCTGGTGATGGCGCCCGCCCTGGCTGCCGATAAAGCCCCGGCCCCCGCCGTCAACGATCAAAAAGTGGTGACCGAGCACAGCCTGCGTATCCACGGCAACAAGCTGGACTACAAGGCCACCACCGGCACCCTGGTGCTGAAAAACGACAAGGGCGAGCCCACCGCCAGCTACTTCTACGTGGCCTACACCAAAGACGATGTGAGCGATGTGCGCAAGCGCCCGGTGACTTTCGCCTTTAACGGAGGCCCTGGCTCTTCTTCGGTCTGGCTGCACCTGGGCACCTTCGGCCCGCGCCGCATCCAGTTCCCCGACGTCACCCAGCCCGCCAATGCCCCCTTTGACCTGGTGGACAACGACGACAGCATCCTCGACGCCACCGATCTGGTCTTTATCGACCCGGTGGGCACTGGTTATTCCAAGGCCGAAGGCAAGGCCGAGGGCAAGGACTTTTGGGGCGTCAAGGCCGACAAGGTGGCCATGGCCGACTTTATCCGCCTCTGGCTGACCCGTGCCGAACGCTGGAACTCCCCCAAATTCCTGGCCGGTGAGTCCTACGGCACCACCCGCAGCGCCGCCGTGGTGGACGAGCTGGAAAACCGGGGGGTTTACATGAACGGCGTGATGCTGATCTCCAGCATCCTCAACTTCCAGACCGCCCGTTTCGAAACCGGCAACGATCTACCCTACATCACCTTCCTGCCCACCTATGCGGCCACCGCCTGGTATCACAATGCCTTGCCGAATAAGCCCCAGGATCTGGAGGCCTTCTTGCAGGAAGTACGGGATTTTGCCGGCGGCCAGTACGCCAGTGCCCTGATGCAGGGTTCCAAGCTGCCCACCGCCCAGAAGGCGCAGATCATCGACAAGCTGCACCAGTACACCGGCCTGGACAAGGCCTACCTGGACCAGACCAACCTGCGTATCAGCATCTTCCGCTTCACCAAGGAACTGCTCCGTGACCAGCGCCGCACCGTCGGCCGCCTGGACAGCCGCTTTATCGGTATCGACCGCGACGCCGCCGGTGAAAGCTTCCAGCACGATCCCAGCTACACCGCCATCATGGGCCCCTACACCGCCGCCTTTAACGACTACGTGCGCCGCGAGCTCAAGTTCAAGGACGACAGCGAATACCAGATCCTGTCTGGCAAGGTAAACCGCGCCTGGGATTGGGACACCGACCGCGCCGGCTACACCAATGTCGCCGAGGATCTGCGCCACGCCATGAGCACCAACACCCACCTCAAGGTGATGGTGGCCAACGGCTATTACGATCTGGCGACCCCCTTCTATGCCACCGAGTACACCTTCAGCCACATGGACCTGGAGCCGAGCATCGAGAAGAACGTCAGCTTCAGCTACTACCCGGCCGGACACATGATGTACGTGCAGCCCGACTCACGCATCAAGCTCAACCAGACGGTGCGCGACTTTATCAAGAGCGCCTACTGAGTAAAAAAAGCCCGGCATCGCCGGGCTTTTTCATGTCAGGGACAACACCAACAGGTACTGGGCCCCGTAGTAGGTGCCCATGATGACGGCGCTGGCCGCCTTGAAGGGCCGGCGAAAACGGTCCAGGGCCAGCACGCTGTCGGACAGCATAAACACCAAAGCACCCAACGCCGCCAAGGCGGTGCCACTGCCGGGGGCCGCCAGATAACGCTCGCCGGCCAGCCAGGCCATCAGCAAAATGGCCGCCATGTAACCCAGCACCGGCCCCTTGAAGGCCCCAAGGCCAGGCCAAAGCAGCCGCAGCACCAGCGCCGCCACCACCAGCAGCGCCAGCAGCCAGGGCCAATGCAGCCCATGCTCCTGAGGCCAGAAGGCCGCCACGTAACAAAGATGGGCCAGTAAAAAGGCCACCAGTCCCGCCACAAAACGATCCTTTGGCAACATCAGCAAGATGTCCCCCAGGGTGGACAGCAACAACCCGGCCAGCAGCCAGCGCCCATAGGGACTGTCGCTGGCACCAAGGCCCAGGGCCATGGCCACCAGCACCAACATGGCGCCGGGCTTGGACAGGTAAAAAAACCACTTGGGTCCCCGGTAGGCCGCCGCCATATGGCCCAGCCCCAGGGCTGCAAAGACAAGGTTGAGCATCCCGCCTCCTGATCTGCTCCTGCATAATGGGGGTATAACCGGTAGCACTACCCCTAACGAGTGATGTTGATGGACGTTGCGCAGTTTGTACTGGACACCCAGATCCTGCCCGGCGGGCGCATGCCGCTGCGGGTCTTTGAACCACGTTACCTGCGGATGGTGGCCGATGCCATGGCCGGCCGACGGCCCTTTGGGATCTGCATGCCCAACCCCAAAGCCCCCCTCAATACCCCCGAGCGGCTCTGCCCCGTGGGTACCCTGGTGGCAGTGGTGGACTTTGAATCCCTGCCCGATGGCCGCCTTGGCATCACGGTGGAAGGGCGCCAGCGCTACCGTATCCTGTCGAGCCGCCAGGAAGAGGACAAACTGCACCTGGCCCAGGTGCAGCTATTGGACAACTGGCCGGCCCTGGCCCTGCCCGACGGCGCTGCCGTGCTGCAAAAACTGCTGGGGCAGGTATTCGAGGAACATCCGGAGCTGGCGGAACTTTACCCCCAGCCGGCCTTTGACGACGCCGCCTGGCTCACCGCCCGTTGGCTGGAGATACTGCCCCTGTCAGGACCCGAGCGCCAACCCTTGATTGAAGGCAGCAATTGCGAACCGGCCCTGCTGTTCTTGTGCCGTCAGCTGCGCGCCTCTTTGGCCTCTTCCTGAGCCGGCAGATCGCCCCCCAGCAATATTGCCAGGTGGGCCGACTTGGGATTGGACTCCAAGGCAATCTTGATGATCATGGTCAGGGGCACCGACAGCAGCATGCCCACAGTGCCCAGCAACCAGCCCCAGAATACCAGGCTCAGGAACACCACCAGGGTGGACAGTCCCAGGCCCCGGCCCATCAGCCTGGGTTCGACGCCGTTGCCCATCAGGGTATTGACCAGCAAAAAGCCAAGGGCCGTCAGCCCCGCATGACCCAGGCCCAGCTGCAACAACGCCAGCAGCACCGCCGGTATGGCGGCGATGATGGAACCGATGTTGGGAATGTAGTTGAGCAGAAAGGCCAGCACCCCCCAAAGCAGCGGGAAGTCCACCCCCAGTACCCAGAGCCACAGCCAGATAAGGGCCCCGGTGCACAGGCTCACCAGGGTCTTGATGGCCAGGTAGTGATTGACCGACCGGAAAAACCGGTCCAGGGCCAGGTAGATGTGTTCGGCGCCGCCGCTGGCCATGTGCACCTTTTCCGACAGGCTCTTGGCCTCGAACAACATGAACACCACGGTCAGCAGGATCAGGAAGAAGTTGGTCAGCAACCCTCCCAGGCTGGACAGGGTATTGGCAGCCATGCTCATGGCGGCACCGGGGTCCAAGATGGTTTGCAGCTGCTGGCGGTCGAGGTTGATGTTGTATTGGGCCAGGTGATCGGTCACCCAACTGAATTGGGTCAGCAGGCGGGCACGATACTCAGGGATATTGGCGGAGAACTGGTTGAGGGAACTGCCCACCAGGCCAGTCAGCATCAGGCCCAACAACACGATAAGGGCAATGATCAGCACCACCGCCAAGGCCCTTGGCACCTTGAAGCGGGCCAGCCAGTTCACCAGCGGATTGCAGGTGATGGCGATAAAGGCCGACAGCAAAAAGGGCACCAGCATGTCGGCCGACAGCTTGATGCCGGCCAGCACTATCACCAGGGCGGCCAGCCCTACTATCCAAGAACGGGTCATCGTTTCTGTTTTCCTTCCCTGCGCCGCCCGCTGAACGAGGCTGAGCGGGCGCTTGACGACAAGACAATGAGTTTCTAGGTTTTTTCCTCAATACTCAAGGTAAGGCCCCGGGAGGTCATCATGAGTAAGCCCCAATTGTTCATCACCGGCGGCACCGGTTTTATCGGCCGGGCCCTGGTGGCGGCCCTCAAAGGCCGCTTTGCCATCACCGCCTTGACCCGTAACCCCGACAAGGCCCGGGCTCTGCTGGGCGAGGATATAAGCCTTTGCGCCAATGTGCCGGACCTTACCGGCATGGATGCGGTCATCAACCTGGCCGGCGAACCCATAGCCGACAAGCGCTGGAGCCAGCACCAGAAGCGGCGCCTCGAAAGCAGCCGCTGGCAGCTCACCGAAGAACTGGTGAACGCCATGGCCAAGGCCCCACCCAGGGTCTTTATCAGCGGTTCGGCCATCGGTTACTACGGCCCCCAGTCACCGGATACCATAGTCACGGAGAGCTACAGCGCCATCACCGACGACTTTGCCCACCGCCTTTGTGCCGGTTGGGAGCAGCGTGCCCTTAAAGCCCAGGAATTTACCCGGGTTTGCCTGCTGCGCACCGGGGTGGTGCTGGGTAAAGGTGGCGGCGCCCTGCACAAGATGCTGCCGCCCTTCAAGCTGGGCCTGGGCGGCAGGATAGGGTCGGGGGAACAGATGATGAGCTGGATAAGCCATACCGACATGGTTGCCGCCATCCTCTTCCTGCTGGACAGGGAGGATCTGTCCGGGGCTTTCAACTGCACGGCCCCAAACCCGGTCAGCAACAGCGAGCTGACCCAGGCCCTTGGCCGCGCCCTTGGCCGCCCCACCCTGTTGCCCATGCCGCCTTTGGCAGCCAAGCTACTGCTGGGAGAAGGGGCCACCTTGCTGCTGGACGGCCAGAAGGTGATCCCCAAACGCTTGCTGGAAGCCGGCTTTGTGTTTCAACACCCGGAGCTGGACGGTGCCCTGGCAGCCCAATTGAGAGCCTGATCAAAAATACCGCCCTCCCCTTGGCAAGCTGCCACGGCAGCTGCTTTGCTTTTTAGGCATCAGGGATGATGAAAAGGCCTTTCAAGGCCGTGCTCCTCGTCCCTGCCCAAGGACGGAAAAGGAGCAGACGGCGATGATCAAGACAATAGCAACGGGCCTGACGGCCCTCTTACTGGCTGGCAACCTTCTGGCCGCCGAGCCAACTCCCGAACTCAGTCAACAGCAGTTGGACGACATCAGGGCCCTGCAGGCCGATCCCTATATCGCAGTGCAGTTGTCCAACGACCAGATAAAGCTGGTGCCAAGAAGCCTGGTTGACGCCCAGTTCCCAGAGGCAGCCATGGCATCGGATGTTGCTGTGGACAGACTCGCCGCGAACCAACGGCTGATCGAGCTGGAAAAGCGGGTGCGCAGTCTCGAAGACATCATCCAGCTGCAAACCGCCTTGCTCCAAAACATCAATGACACCCTGAATAAACCCTAAGGACAGCCCATGGCCGACTCAGCCTCAGACCGCCAGGCCCTGATGGACAGCCTGACCCAAAAAACCGCCGAACTCGGCAGCACCACCGACAAATGGCTGGCGCCTGATACGGGCCCCAACACGGCTTGGTCACCGGATCTGGCCATTACCCTTAGCATCATCATCCTGGTGTTTGGGATCACCGTGTTCGGCTTTATGGCCCACCTGATCAAAAAAGGGCATGACGCCAACGAGGTACTGCGAGTCTGCGCCCTGCCCCTTATCATCACCTCGGCCACCTTCCTGATCGTGGTGGGGTACAGCCAACAGCAAATAGCACCGGTGATGGGCCTACTGGGCACGGTGGCCGGCTATCTGCTTGGCAATCGTAACGCGAAAAAAGGCGACTGACTCAGGCCCCAAGCCCGAAAAGTACCTGGCCGGCAAGGGCTGGTCTGGCGTAGGCTTGAGCCTCTTTTACCCCAGGTTGTCCAGGATGAGATTGCCCGCCCCCATCGAGGTCCGCTGCCCCCATTGCCAGGGCCAGGCCTTTTTTGAAGAACCTTTTGAATTTCACTCGGCCCGTCATTTTGATGCCAGCGCCGAACACAGGCCGGTACACCGCTGGAGTAACTGGCTGGTGGTGGAACGCTTTCCCAGCCATTACCGCTGGAAGGCCCCCCGCTCCAGCGGCGCCTACATAAGAAGCGGCGGCTATCAAGAAGGGGGAGTACCTGAAAGCGAAGGGGGCTACCCGCTGATGACCCAGGGCCTTATCCGCTGCCCTGCCTGCCACCAGCAAAGCCGGCGGCGCCTGCAATGGCCCACCGATGCCTATTGGCAGTGGCAGATCCGGGGCCAGTGCCTCTGGGCCTGGGACCGCCAGCACGCCCTGGCCATTTTGGCCTATGTCCAGGCCGATAACAGGCCCAGCCGCCGGGGCGGCTCACCGGTGCGCTATGTGCCCAGCCACTTTTTAACCGCCAAGATCCGCGAGTTGGTGGTGCGCAAACTGACCCAGAGCCTGGGCTGAGCCTATACTGGCGTCAACGCCATCAAAGGACGGCTCCCATGGCCAAGCTGCTCATCCTCCTGCTGTTACTCAATACCGGTCAGGCCCTGGCCGCCCTGGTCAAGGTAACTCCCCTTGGCAGCCAGGAGGGGGAATTTTGCCCCCAGGACAGGGCCCTGCTGTTTGAAGATCCTGACGGCACCCGCCTGTTGTTCGACCCAGGCCGCACCGTCGCCGGTGCCAGCGACCCGCGCCTTGGCCATATCGATGGGGTCTTGGTCAGCCACCTGCACGGCGACCACCTGGGTAATGCCCATATCAAGGGCCCCAATAGCGGCTGCGCCCAGACCGGGCCGATGCAATCGGACCTTCCCTACGGCAATGCCGTGGCCATTGCCCTGGGCAAAAAAGCCAAGCTGGTTTCCGGGTCTGAGATGCCAGCCTTTTTTGCCGCCAAACTCAAGGCCCTTGGGGGCGATCCGCGCCAGTCCTTGCTGGTGCGCTTTGGCGGCCAACTCAAGGTTGGCGGCGTCACCATCAGCACAGTGCCGGCCATCCACAGCAATGGCGTCGGCCCCGAATGGATTGGCGGCGACCTGGGCAGCGCCATGGCCGAGGCCGGGATCAAGGGCGACGCCGGCCCTGCCACCGGTTTTATCCTGCGTTTCAGCAATGGCCTGGTGGCCTACCTGTCCGGGGACACCGGCCTGAGCGCCGAGCAAAAGTATGTGGTGCATGACTATTACCGCCCCGGCCTGGCGGTGATCAACATCGGCGATACCTACACCACAGGCCCGAAGGAAGCGGCCTTCGTGGTGGAACAGTGGTTAAAGCCGGCCAGCGTCATTGCCTCCCATGCCAATGAGGTGGCCACCGAAAAGGGCCAACTGCAGCCCGATACCCGCAGCGCCCTGTTTCTAAAAGCCGTAACCCTGCCGGCCTACCTGCCCCTATCGGGCCGTACCCTGGCCTTCGACGGCCAGGGCCGTTGCCAAAGCGGCTGGTGAGAGTAAAAAAGGCGGCCCCAGGCCGCCTTTTTTAGCAGGCACCACCTTAGTTGCCGGTGACGGCGGCAATCATGGCATTGACATTAAACTGGGCCAGGGCCGGCAGGGACCGCATGTTGGCGTTGTCGCTACCAAAGTCCTGGTCGTAGACCTGGCTGAGGGAATCGGCTATCGCCTGCCCAAAGTCGCTGACCGGGCTGGCCTGGGTACTGTAGACAGGCTGGCCTATGACATTGGGGTTGGCAGCGTCCTTGTTGGCCAGGCACTGCACCGTGGCCTGGGCAAACATCGGCACCGGGCCAGCGTCGCTGGCCACAAAGCCCATCATCAGCACCAGGTGATCGTCGTACTCTGACGACACCTCCAGGTCCACCTTACAGCTCACCAGCATACCGGCCCCTTGGCGCATCTGGGTCACCTCGTAATACCAGGTGCGGCAGGCATGGCCCTGGTAGTGGTACTCGGTTTTTTTGTTCAGATTGCCATTGGTTGCCGGTGCCTGCTGCCAACCACTGCCTTGCAACATGCTGGTGACGCGGTTGTAGTCGACGCTAAGGGCGCTGTCGCCCTGGGGCTGGCCCTGGGTCACCGCCAGGCAGGCCCTGGCAATGGTATGGCAGCTCACCGGGATCATGTAGAAGCGGCCACCGTCACTCTCGCTGATATTGGCAATAACGCTACAGATCTTGTTGAAGGTGTTACAGGCGGCATCGAAGATCGCCACAAAGTCCTGGGCCGCCTCTTCGGAAATACCGGCGGTGGCCAGCATCGCCAGCACCCCTTCCATTTCCACGGCGGCATCGACCACCTTGATCAACCAAGGCGGGACCTCAAAGGCACTGCCGGCCTGCCAATCCTGCTGGACCTGGGTCAGTTGCTTGTCGGCGTTGAAGGTCAAGGTCAGGTTGGAGGTGTCATCGGTGGAGGCGGCTACGATATGGTTTATTTCAATCTCGGCGACCATGCCATTGCTTGGAAAAGACAAGACAGGTTGGTAGATGCGGTAGGAGGCATCCTGGGTCTGGTAGTCAATGGCGTCACCGGCCAGCTTGTCATCCTCCCAGTAGTTGGGATACTGCTCATCAAAGTAGCTCTGGCTCAGATCCAGGCTCCAGGGGCCCGGTTCTGAGGTAGCGTCAAAGCAGCGAAAGCTCTGGATCTGGTTCTTCCAGTCATCATTGTCCCCCCTGCGGACGTCTTGCAGATCTTTATGCGCGGTATTGGGGGGCACTTTCAGGCGATTGCCGGAGAAATTGAGGTCATCGAACACATCCAGCCATTGGTTTTGGCCTGTGGCTAGGGAGGTAATGTTGTTTTTCATATCCCGGGCGCTCTCGGAGTCCCTGACCGAGGTGTAGTTGACCTCGTTTAGATCCCCTTGCTGGTGGTTGCCGCTGTATACCCTGGCGTCCCCGGCAAAGTCGCCGTCTTCGGCGAAAATCAGGGTGCCAACCTGCAAGTCCAGCTTGGGCTGGTTGCTGCTGTTCCAAAAGCTGGGCTGGTGGTCATACACCACAAAACTGGAGATCTGGTTTTTCCAGTTGCCACTGCCCCGGCTGACCTTGTGCAGGTCAGAGTGGCTGCTATTGGGACCGACCTTGAGGGCATCGCCGCCGTAGTTATGCTGCTGGTAAGCGATAAGCCAGGTATTGGGGCCGACCTTGAGGGAGTCGATGTAGCTGATCCCGGGGTCAGGCTGTGCCTGGGGCCCGGTGTAACTGGCGATAAAGTCTTTGAAATTGTGGTTGCCGTAAAAGCTGACGGTTGTCGACATGATGGTCACCTCCGATGTGTACATGCTTATCGTCCCTGCCGGTTCTCAGTCTTGGCAACGGCGATATCCGGTTGCCCTGGCAAGCAGGGCAACTACCAAGCCTAGTCGCCCTGGTTTTGCTTGCATGACCTAACTTAAATATTTGCCCATGTCCCCCACCACTGCGGTAGCCAAAGCATCCTTGCCCGGAGCTTGGCAAACCAAGCTGCTGACTTTCCTCGCTTTTAAAGCCAGCAGCAAGGATGTTGCCAAATTGTTTACATTGCTTTTTACTCATAGAACCGATGCTGGCCTACCGTTACAGAAAAGGGCCACCGTCTCTGTCTTCAGATGGGGAAAGGAAGAACACCATGTCAGGGGAAAATCTACAGTACGTGCGCAGCCTGCTCGCACAATATGCGCAGAAGTACCGCCGCTCCGCCTTGCGCTGGAAGCTCTCCTACCGCGCTCTGCTGGTTCTTTCTGCCGTATTCAGCACGGCGGCGGCAGTGATTGGCAAACTCGATGGCCACTACTTTGCATCCCACAGCGACGTCGCCGCCATCTGCGCCGCCGTCGCGGCGGTGATCACTACCCTTATCGCCGCCCTGGATTTTGAGGTGAACTGGCGCATCAACCGCCAGTCCCGCCATGAAGTGGACATTATTGGCCTGGCAGCCGAAAAGTCAGATGCCGACGCAGACCAGCTGTTGTCAGAACTCCAGGCCATAGTGGCAAGACGTAATGAAAGCCTTAACCGCCAGGACTAGGTCGGCCATAGAGCAAGGACTGGACTCGTGTCGGTAAAAGGCACTGCCATGACGCCTCCAGGGCTCACCGAGCTGGCCCTTGAAAGCCAACAAATCCAGCAGCAGGGCTACGCCCTATTAAGACAAGCCATACCCCCCACCTGGCTGGCAGGCCTTCGCCAGGCCTTTGATGAAGGGGTGAGGCCCTCGGCGCAGTGGCCTGTGCCCAGGGGTCCGGATTGGCGCCATGCCCTGGTGGACTTGGACCCCAAGGTGCAGGCGCTATGTCGCTTACCGCCGCTGCTGGCCGTGGTGGGGGCATTGATTGGCGAGGACTTTTTCCTGGCCCAGGTGGAGGGGCGTGAACCCCTTGGCGGGGGCGGCTACCAGCGGCTGCACCGGGATCTGTCGGCCCAGCGGCCGGGGGATACGGTCAATGCCATCGCCTACCTCGACGACTACGGCCCGGCCAATGGTGCCACCCGCCTGGTGCCCGCCAGCCATCGCGGTCCATTTGACGCCGCCCGGGCCGACGCCGACTTTGAAGCCAAAGCCATGCAGCTGGAGGGTAAGGCGGGGGACATACTGGTGTTTGACGCCGACCTGGTGCACGCCGCTAGCGTCAACCGCAGCGGTGCCAGGCGCCGCTCCCTGCTGCTGGGCTATTTTGCCAAGTCCCTCTTTGGCGCCCACCAACAAAGCGCCGCCCTAAGGGGGGTGCGCATGGATACCTCAGAGTGGTTCCCGGCCCAGGGGTGAAGGGGGCAGAAACGACACAGGGCCAAGCCGCATCAAGGCCCCTGGCATGACGAAACGACAGGAACATAGCGCAATGAACCAGCACCAATTCAACGCCTTGGTGATGCGTGCCAAGGACGCCTGGGAACACATGGAGACCTTTCGCCTGGCCTATGTGGCCAATGCCGACCAGCTGGCCCGCCAGGCCGACAAGCTCAAGTGGGCCACCATCAGCGTCGGCTTTTTGACCGGGGTCTGCTCGGTGCCCATTTTTCTGCAGGTATCGGCCACCGAATACCTGGTGGCGGTGTTCGGTGTGGTCACCGGCTCCTTGACCCTGGTGGACAAGCATTTTCGCTGGGAAGAGTTGTCGGCCCAGGCCTGGATGAACCAAAAGGCCCTGGACGGCCTGCAGCGGGATCTCTACAACTTCGTGATAGACCTTGGCCACGCCAAGGCCCCCAAGGACCCGGGCCTGTTTATTCAGCAGATCAACGAAAAGGCCGAGAAGTACACCGGGCTTCGCATCATGAACATCGGCCAGTGGTCGGCCAAGGCCAAGGAGGCGGTGCGCCTGCACGGCATATCCAAGCTCACCTTTACCCAGGGCCTGGACAGCAAGCCGGACCCTGACGAATTCCCCACCGAAGACGCCGAAGGCATTGTCGAAGTGACTCGAGGATAAGGCCATGGATATTCAGATAAAACAGAACGTCATTCGCAGCAGCGACGGCCGCATCAAGTACAAGAGGTTCAGCCCCAATGGCCGTGACCATTACCACCTGGGGGTCTGGATAGACGGTGAAGAGCGGGACCTGGACCAGATAAGCTTCGTCGAATACCGGCTCCATTCCACCTTCACTAACCCGCTGCGCCGCTCGGCCAACCGCCGTAACAATTTTTCCATCACCTTCTGGACCTGGGGCATGTTCCAGATTGAGGTGACACTGCACCTGCATAACGGCCAAACCCAGCGCCTGAGCCACAACCTGGCCTATCAACTGCCGGCCGACGAGGGCAACAACTATGTGGATGTCTCGCAAAAGGAAGAATGCTAATGGCCGCAAAGACGGAGCCGGGCCATGAACCCCGATAAGGTCAGCCGCGCGCGGCTAAAGGCGCTGACCGATCTTCCTAATATCGGCAAGGCCGGGGCCGCTGACCTTAGGCTGCTGGGCATCAAGACCCCGGCCGATCTCAAGGGCCAGGACCCTTTTGATCTTTACCTGCGCCTGTGCGCCTTGACCGGCAGCCGCCAAGACCCTTGCGTGCTGGACGTGCTGATGTCGGTGACCGCCTTTATGGAAGGGGACAGCCCCAAGCCCTGGTGGGCCTACACCCAAGAGCGCAAGGCGCGATTTCCGGATCTCTAGGGCCCTAGCCCTGCCCTGTGGCCTTGCCCATCATCTGCGCCCAAAAGGCCTTTTGCAGTGCCTCAAAGGCCTTGATATCGGCGCCGGGGAACCACTGCTTGGCCAGGGTCTGGGGGTCCATGCCCTCCAACCCCGCTTTCAGGCGATCCTCGAATTGGGCCATCATGGCGGCCTGGACCGGTTTGACATCCGGCAGCCCCAAAAAGGCACGGGCCTCCTCCGGGGTGCATTCCACATTGATGGTGACTTTCATCCTTAGCCCTCCTGATTGTTGGGGTTTGCCAAAGCTCGGTCCATGTCCTTCCAAGCTAGTGCAGCCCTGGCCCCTTGGCAATGGCAATCTCGGCGCAAGCATTTGATTAGTAAAGGTCATTCAAGGCCCCTCAGCGCTCCCCAAGACACAATTTGCAACCACTTTGCCCTGCCGGGGCGCCGCCAGGTGCGCTAGAGTCGGCAAAAAAAAGGAGTAACCCATGACCCCCTTCCCCCGCCACACCCCCTGGACCCAACTGGTGGCAGGCCTGTTGCTGCTGGACGCCGCCGGCGGCGCCTCGCGGGCTATTGCGGCCGGCAGCGAGCTATTTACCCCTAGCCTGGCCCAGGGGCTGATGCTGCTGGCCCTGCCCCTGGCCAAGGCCGCCCTTGGGATTTTGGTGCTGCGCCGCCAGCGCCGAGCCCTGCTGCTGACCGCCGGCCTCTACCTGCTACAGGTGCTGGGCATACAGCTGGCCAGCGCGCACCTGGCCCTGAGCGATTTTCGCCTGCTGGGGGTAATGTTTGTGCTCGACAGCGGCACCCGTGTAGCCCTGGATCTGAGCGCCCTGGCCCTGTGCCTGGTGGCCATCAAGGCGTATGGCTCCGCCTCAACCAAGGCACCGGCCCTGGAGTAAGCCTTGACCCCCAGCCTTACCCAATACGTCAAAAAACGAAACGGCCGCCCCCTTGGCGCCAAAGGGTCCCTTGGGGCCATGCTGGTAAGGGCCTTGGGTGCCCCCGGCTTTGACCTTTTCTGGGTTTATTGGAACCCCATCTTCAGCTATTACCTGGGTTATCGGCTCTATCGCCCCTTGCGCCGCTGGCTGCCAGGGCCTTTGGCCCTTTGGCTGACCTTTGTGGGCTGCGGCGCCCTTCATGACGCCGTGACCATGCTGGCCAGGGGCGGCCCGGCCCTGCTGTTTACCCCCTGGTTTGCCCTGATGGGCCTGCTGGTGCTGGCCAGCAAGGCCTGGGCCCTGGACTACGGCGCCCTGCCCTTGGCCGGCAGGGCCTTGGTGAACCTGGGTTTGGTGCTGCTGAGCCTGGCCCTGGTGCTGGCCGGCGGTTTAAGGGTATAAGGCAGAAAAAGCCTGACGGAATGACCATGAGATACCAGGGACGGCTGAGCAACTGGAACGACGACAAGGGCTTTGGCTTTGTGGAGCCCAACGGCGGCGGTACCCGCGCCTTCGTGCACATCAAGGCCTTTGCAGGGCGCGGCCGGCGCCCACAGGAAGGGGACCTTATCCACTACCGCCTGGCCAAGGACGCCAGTGGCCGCTACCAGGCGGTGGCGGTGCGGCTGGTCAAAGACCAAGGGCGGCCCCAGGGCAAAAGCGGCGGCTTTGGCTCAGCCTTGGGGTTGGTGTTTTTGCTGGTGATGCTGGCCCTGGGGCTGGTGCGGCTGCTGCCCATGGCCCTGGCGTTTGTCTACCTTGGCGCCAGCTTGTTAAGCCTGCTGCTCTACGCCCGCGACAAGCACGCGGCGCAGCGCAACCAGTGGCGCACCCCGGAGAATACCCTGCACCTGCTGGCCCTGGCCGGTGGCTGGCCAGGGGCAGCCATGGCCCAGTACTTTTTCCGCCACAAGTCCAAGAAAACGGCCTTTCGCGCCCTGTTCTGGGCCACAGTGCTACTGAACCTTGGCGCCCTGGGCTGGCTGCTGGCAAGCCCCAGAGGCCAGGCGCTACTGCAACAATTGCCCCATTGAAAAAGGCCGCACAACGCGGCCTTTTTTCTCAGGCGTACTTGGTGAGCAGCCGGCGAATTTCCGCCATTCGCTCCTGGGCGTCGGCGCCGCTGTCCTCCAGGGCATTGCCCTCGATAACACAAGCCATCATCTCGAAAAACGCCTTGTCCAGGGCCTTGCGGGAGGCGGTGAGCTGCTGCATCACCTTTTCACAGTCGGCCTGTTCGCGGATCAGCTTTTGCACGCCGCGCAGCTGCCCTTCCACCCGCGCCAGGCGCTTGAGCATCTTGTCTTGTTGTTCTGCCGTGGGTTGCATGGGCGGCTCCTGGGGTAAAGGGGGGCTCATCATCCTGCACCTGCCTTGGCCTGTCCAGTGCGGCGCAGCAAGGCGCCGTAGAGCAAGGGGATCACCAGCAGGGTCAGCAGGGTGCTGACCGCCATGCCGAAGATCAGGCTCACCGACAGGCCGTTGAAGATGGGGTCATCGAGGATAAAAAGGGCCCCCAGCATGGCCGCCAGCGCCGTCAGCACTATGGGCTTGGCCCTCAGGGCCGAGGCCCGCACCAGCGCCTGCTCCAGGGGTTGGCCCGCCGCCACTTCGCTGTTGATCACCTCCACCAGCAAGATGGAGTTACGCACTATGATGCCGGCCAGGGCGATCATGCCGATCATGGACGTGGCAGTGAACTGGGCACCCAGCAGGGCATGGCCGGGCATGATGCCGATAAGGGTCAGGGGAATGGGGGCCATGATCACCAGGGGCACCGCGTAGTTGCCAAAGTGCCCCACCACCAGCAGGTAGATAAGCACCAGGCCCACGGCGTAGGCCAGGCCCATGTCGCAAAAGGTCTCGAAGGTGATCTGCCATTCCCCGTCCCATTTGACGGCGGCCCCCGTCCATTGGTTCGGCTGGGTGGTATAGCTTTGGGGCAAGGCAAGGCGGCCGGCGGCAGCAAAGAGGCCGTAAAGGGGGCTGTCCAGGGCCCCGGCCATATCCGCCGTGACATAGACCACGGGCCGCAGGTCTTTGTGGTAACGGGGCTGGTCAAAGGGAACACGCTGGCGCGCCACCAGTTCGGCCAAGGGCACACTGTGGCCGCCCAGGCTGGTAACGCTAACCCCCTCGAGCTGGGCCAGCTGCCCTTGCAAGGCCCCGGGCAGGCGCAGGCGCAGCGCCACCGGCTCGGTCTGGCCGGCCAGGGCCAGGTAGGTTACATCCAGCCCCGACAGGGCGCCGGTCAGGGCCTGGGCCGCCGCCTGGGGGTTCACCCCCAGCAGCGCCGCCTTTTGCCGGTCTAGCTGCCATATCTCTTCTGAGCGGTCCGCCACCAGGGTGCTGTCCAAATCGACGATGCCGTCGGTGGCGGCCAGGGCCGCAAGCACTGCCTGGGCGCCCTGGTGGCGGTCAGGGCCGTACACCTCCGCCACTATGGGCGCCAGCACCGGCGGCCCGGGGGGCACTTCCACGACTTTAAGGGCGCCGCCGTTGGCCAGGGGCAGCAGCCGGGCGCGGATAGCCAGGGCCAGTTGGTGGCTGGAGCGGCGCCTTTGGTGCTTGTCCTTGAGGCTGACCTGGATGTCCCCCAGGTTGGCCCCCTGGCGCAAATAGTATTGGCGCACCAGGCCGTTAAAACCGATGGGAGAGGCGGTACCGGCATACACCTGGCTGCCGGTCACCTCGTCGATATCATCCAAGGCATCGGCCATGGCCAGCAGCACCCCGTTGGTGTCTTCCAGGCTGGTGCCTTCCGGCATGTCCAGCACCACTTTCAGTTCGGACTTGTTGTCAAAGGGCAGCATCTTCAAGACCACCGCCTGCACCCCGGCCAGGCCCAAGGCCAGCACAATCAGGGCGATAAGGCCAAAGCCCAGCAGGTAGCGGTTGCGCCGCCTGGCTACAAAGGGCCCCATCAGCCGGGCAAAGAAGCCTTCCAGGGGGCTTGGCGCGCCCTGGCCATGGCCCTGGTCCTTTAACAGGTGGCGAGCCAGCCAAGGGGTGACGGTCAGGGCGATCAGCAGTGACAGCAGCATGCCAAGGGAGGCGTTGATGGGGATGGGGCTCATATAAGGGCCCATCAGGCCGCTGACAAAGGCCATGGGCAACAGGGCGGCGATAACGGTAAAGGTGGCCAGTATGGTGGGGCCTCCCACTTCGTCGACGGCGCCGGGGATGGCGGTTTTCAGGGATTTGCCCATGGCCAGGTGGCGGTGGATGTTCTCTACCACCACTATGGCGTCGTCCACCAGGATGCCGATGGAAAAAATCAGCGCAAAGAGGGACACCCGGTTGAGGGTAAAGCCCCAGGCCCAGGAGGCAAAGAGGGTCACCGCCAGGGTCAGCACCACGGCGCTGCCTACCACCAGGGCCTCGCGCCGCCCCAGGGTCAGCAGCACCAGGGCCACCACCGACAGGGTGGCAAAGATAAGCTTGTGGATCAGGGTGTTGGCCTTGTCATCGGCGGTTTGGCCGTAGTTGCGGCTGACCTCCACCTTGAGCCCCGGTGGCAGCCACTGGGCCTTGAGGCTGTCCAGCCGCGCCAGCAGGGCCTGGGCCACGGTCACGGCGTTTTCACCGGCCTTTTTGGTGATGGCCAGGGTCAGGGCCGGGGCCGCCTCGCCGCCCCGCTCACGGGTCCAGACATAGCGGCTGGGCACCGAGGGGCCGGGGTGAATTTGCGCCAACTGCGACAACAACACCGGCCGGCCGTCCACCACTGTCACCACCAGGTTGTTAAGGCTGTGCAGGCTGTCGATAAAGTGGCCGGCCTGCACCGGCACCATCAGCCCGCCGTCCAGGCGGTAGCCGGCCTGCATGCTGGGGTTCTGGGCCGACAACGCCTGGGCAACCCGGCCAAGATCCAGCCCCAGCCGGGCCAGGGCGCCCTGGTCCAGGGTCAGCTCCACCTGTTCCGGTTCGGCGCCGATGATGGTCAGTTCCCTAACCCCGGGCACGTTCTGCAAGGGCCCCTTGAGGGTGTCGGCCAGGGCCTTGAGATCCCCCTGGCCGCTTAAGGTCAGGGTCAGTACCGGCACGTCTTCGATGCCACGGATCTTCACCAGGGGCTGGCCATAAGCGCCACTGCCGGACCAGGAGGCCAGGGCGTCAAAGAGTTCGGTCTGGGCCTGGCGGCGGTCCACCCCCACCTTGAACTGCACCGTCACCAAGGCCTGGCCGGGGCGGGACTGGGAGTAGAGATGGTCGATACCGCTCATCCGCGCCAGGTGCTGCTCCAGGGGGGTGGCCAGGGCCGACTCCACGGTCTGGGCCCGGGCGCCGGGAAAAGCCACCATCACATCGGCCATGGTCACGTCGATTTGCGGCTCTTCTTCCCTGGGGGTGATGGTGGCGGCCAGCAGCCCCAGCAGCAGCCCGAACAGGGCCAGCAGCGGCGTCAGCCGGGAACGCTCGCCCCAGGCGGCCAGGCGGCCCGCCACACCGAGCTTAGTCATCGGCCAGCTCCTCACCGGCGCCAAGGCCGCTCAGCACTTCCAGCTGGTCCCCCAAGGCCGCCCCCAGCCGCACCGCCCGCCAGCTGCCGCCGGCCATCCGCACCAGTTGCAGTTCTCCTTGGCGTTTGACCAGGCGCTTGGGTACCAGCAGGCCCTGGTGCTCACCCACTTTGACCACCACCTTCAGCCATTGCCCCGGCATGGCGGCGAAGGCCGGCCCCAGCTGCAGGCGCAGCCGCACCGTGCCGCTCTGGCCGTCGGCGGTGGGGAAAAACAGCAGCTTGTCCGGGGCCTGGCCGGCCACCCTGGCCCACTGGTATTGGCGGGCAGCACTGGCCAGGCTGGCGGGCAGATCCAGGTGCAGGCGCAAACTGGCCGGGTCAAAACCACTCATCAGCGGCGTGCCGGGCAGCACCAGCTCCCCGGGTTCCACCAGCCGGGCGCTGACCACGCCGCTGTAGGGGGCCTTGATCTCGGTGTAGGCCAGCTGTTCATCGGCGGTAGCTACCGCCGCCTTGGCCGCCTTGGCGCCTGCGCTGGCGCTGTCGAGGCTGGCCCTGGCCTTGTCCAGTTCGGCCTGGGGCAACAGCTTTTGCGCCACCAGGCTCGACACCCGCTGCCATTCCTGGCGGGCCTGGGTAAGGGCCGCCTGGCTGGCTGCCAGGCTGGCCTTGGCTCGGTCCAGGGCCTGGGATTGCTCCAGGGCGTGGATCCTGAGGATAACGGCCCCCGCCGGAACCTGGTCCCCTACATCCACCAGCACCTGGGCCACCCGGCCCGAGGTCTGGGCCGACACAGTAGCGCTGTTGCTGGCTTCCACCAGGCCTTCCAGGGCCAGGGTGTCGGCCAGGGTCTGGGTTTTTAGGGTCAATGGCGCAGCCAGGGCCGGCCAGGCCAACAGCACAAGGGCAAGCAGGCGGGTCATCCTGGCTCCTTAGAAGGCAGTGCCGGTTTTAACCCCGAGCTTTTTCAGCAGCATCGCCAGGGGGCAAAATCCAGTAAAGGAAGCTTGGAACAGATTGGCCCCCACAAAGGCGGTCAACCACAGCCAGTAAGGGCTGAAGGCCCAGGCCAGCAGCAGGCTGACCAGCACCATCAGGCCGGCAAATCGCATCACCACTTTGTCGACGTTCATCATTCACCTCCACACAGACATTGGCGCACCGCGCCTTCGAGTTGGGTCAGGCCGCCCTTGCGGCCCAGGGCCAAGGCCTGGTCCAGCGGCTGGCCGTCACAGTGATAGGCCAGGGCCGCCAACATACCCCCCGCCCTATTGGCGGTGCCGCAATGGAGCAGCACCGGCCCTTGAGCCTCGGCCAGCAGCGCCTTGAGGGCCTGGCAATTGGCCGGGTTCATATCCAGGGGGCCGGCGATGGGCAGATGGTGGTAGCCAAGGCCCAGGGCCTTGGCCTCGGCCGCTTCGTCAAAGGGCTGTTCCTTGCTAAGGGTCAGGTTGATAACGGTCTTCACCCCCTGGTCGCGGCAGGCGGCCAGCTCTGCGGCGCTGGGCTGGCCGGCGCAGTACAGGGTGTCGGAAAATTGATGGCAGGCAGAAACGGGCAATGACATAAGCACCTCCTATATACCCCCAAGGGTATATGTTAGAGGCGGCAAGATCAACATACCCCCACGGGTATAATTTTGACCGTAAATGGCGTCACTTCAAAGACCACTGGTTGCAGATTGACCACTTGCTACCAATACTCTAAACGCCTGTGCCCCGGCCATGCCGGTGCCACCCTCCTAGCCGTAAGGGAACTACCCTGCCGCGCAGCGGCAGCCATCAGACAGCTTAGGGATGAATGTCATGTCCTCACGTTTCGAGATCCACCCCCGTATCGGTGTTGCCCGGCTCGGCAACAGCATCGACGAGTTTTACCTGGCGCCAACCAAGACTGGGGGGCTGCCCATCCCCTGCGACCAATGGGGCAACGAACAGCCCGGCGAGCCCCTTCGCTTCAAAGACCGCACCGGTGCCATCAAGCGCCAGGCCGCCAAATTCAGGCTGTTTCGCTACGACCAGGACGGCCAGGGCCAGGAGATCAACCTGGACAGCCCCGAGGTGGCCAAGATCGAGTGGACTGTCCACATCGCCAACAAAAAGCCCATCTGGTACACCTTCTCCGAGCTGCAGGGTGATCTGGAATTTGGCCACCACAACAGTTACGCAAACCAGCATGTGCCCCACAACAATCCCGATGTCACCGACCATAAGGCCCGCCAGGCCCTGATCATCGACCCAGGCCCGCGCTCCATCACCCAGCCCCACAGCCAGGTGGCCTTCAGCCGCTACAACATCCCCGCCGACTACCACTGCGGCTCCTTCCCGCCCGCCAGTGCCGGTGGCCAGCAAATCGACGTGCTGGGCGAGCTGCGCATGGACGCCAAAGGCAACCTGGTGGCTTTGGGGGGCTTTGGCAGGGTCACCGGCTCGGCAGACATCACCTCCTTTCGCGGCGCTGCCGGCTACTGGGACGATATCTCGGACGGCTTTGTGGTAGCGCGGGTGACCTTGAGCGACGGCAGCGTCCATGAGGCCGACTCGGCCTGGCTGCTGGTCGGCAGCCCCAAGTTCGCCCCCGAGACGGTCAATATCATTACCCTGGCCGATACCATGGCCGATGTGGCCATTCGCAAGCTGGACGCCGACCCGGCCCTGTTCCCCGGTACCCAGGGCCATTTCCCCGAACTGCCCGGCTACCACCCCTTGCAGGGCTTCAACCCCGAGCATGTGGTCAATTTCGACCGGGACGTACTGCCCATCATCCGCCGCCCCGGCGGTTATAAATGGGTGGCCAACGTGCCCACCATGACCGAGTTTGCCCACCCCGACTTCGATATCCGCGATAACTCCCCGGCCAACGCCGCCAACCGCTGGGCCTACTTCCACTACTTCCGGCTGCCGCTGCTGCCAGAGGACTACCAGCAACATTACGCCCAGCTGAAAAAGGGCCCGGCCCAGCTGTTCGCCGCCGACGGCGTACCGCTGATGCCACTGAACTCCGGCGACAACTCGGTCACCAACCAAGGCCCCATCTACAAGTTCCTGAGCCTGACCCCCACCCAGTATTTTTACCTGCACCAATGGGCGGCCGGCCGTTTTTGCACCGAACCGGCTGCCGAACCAGATCCGGGCGCCGCCCTGGATCTGGTGGATATCAGCAACTGCGTAGGAGGGCCCTTCTCCCCGGGCATAGAGGTGACCTGGAGCGTGCGCAACGCCCCCATTTACCAAAAGCCCTTCCAGCTGGCCCTGGCCCATGACAACGGCGGCTACCAGGAAATGGCCAACCACTACATCCAACACGGCCTGTCCATCAGCGCCGACGAAACCGCCGGTGGCGGCTGCGAGCCCGGGGACCTCACCAAGCGCATGGCCATTCCCTGGATGGCCGACTTCCACGAATGCACGGTGCAAACCCCCAACATCACCGACATCCACGTCAACCAGCTGGCCGACGGCTCCGGCATCGAGGTGCCCCCGGCCTTCTACGTCTACTGGTGGCCGCCACAAAGCCCTTTCAACGTGGTTACCGGTGCCCTGGAGGCCCACGAGCAGGTGCTGGACGCCTATGTCAGCAACATCGACCAGCAACCGGTGATCCCCGCCGGCCAGAATGTGGAATACCAGCGCGGCATCAACTCCGCCAGCCAGATGATCCAGTCCTGGTCCATGCTGGGCTTTATCATCAACCGTGGCACCGAGGCCATTCCCTACCTGGTGGAAACGGAGCGCAACTACAGCCAACTGGCCCAGGCGGCCCTCAATAATGCCTATGCCAGCAAGTAAGCCGGACTTTGACGTCCTTATCATCGGTGGCGGCCCTGCCGGGGCCGCCGCCGCCCTTACCCTTAGAAAACGGCCCGACATCAAGGTATTGGTGGTGGAAAGGGGGGACTACCAACAGGACAAGGTCGGCGAGGCCCTGTCCCCCGGCACCCGGGAGCTGCTGCGTTACCTGGGAGTCTGGGAGGCGTTCAGCGGCCAGCAACAACTCAACATCTGGGGCAACCAGGCGGCCTGGGGCAGCGACGAGCTCCATTGCCTGGACTTTATTTTCACCCTGCACGGCAGCGGCTGGGGCCTGAACCGCAGGGCCTTCGAACAACTGCTGGCCGATGCCGTGCAGCAGCAAGGGGGCGAGCTGTGGACTCAAAGCCGGGTCGAGCAGCTGGCCCGCACTGAGGCAGGTTGGCAGGTACAGGTAACGGATGCCCAAGGGCAGCTCCGGCACCTGACCTGCCGTTACGTGATTGACGCCGCCGGCCGGGCTTCCCCCTGGTCGCTGCAAGCCGGGGCGGTCAGGGTCAGGTACGACAACCTGATGGGCCTGGCCAATTGGTTGCCAAGGGCCGACGGCCAGCAGACCGAGGCCTTCACCCTGGTGGAGGCCTGCGAATACGGCTGGTGGTATGGCTCGCCCCTGCCGGACGGCAGGCTGGCGGTGTCCTTGATGAGCGACCAGGGGCTCATCCAACAGCAGCGCCTGGCCAAGGGCGATGCCTGGTTTGCGCTGCTGGCCGGCACCCGCCACCTGCGCCGGCTGGTAAGCTTAGATGGCCCGCAGCCGACCCCCAGGGCCTCTCCGGCCTATTCGGCGCGGGTCACGCCGCCGCCAGACAAGGCTCCCATCGTTGCCGCTGGCGACGCCGTGGCCAGCCACGATCCCTTGTCCGCCTCCGGCATACCCCGGGCCCTGGCCACCGGCATTCAGGCGGCCAGGGCCGCCGCCGACGCCCTGTTCGGCGACGGTAAGCTCAAAAAGGCCTACCACGACGCCGTAGCCCAGGATTTTGGCCAGTACCTTGGCAACCATTGGCGCATTTACCAGGCCGAGCAGCGCTGGCCCAGGGCAGACTTTTGGCGCTTTCGTACCGCCCAGCCGCAGCTGGCCCCCACCACACTGGTGGGCAGAGGCAGAGCCCAGGAGTCGCTGTTCGTGCCGGACAAGGTGGCAAGACGGCTCCTTGAGCTGGCGGCCAGCCCCCAGCCGGCCCACCAGCTGCTGGCCGGTCTCAGCGCCGAGCAGCCGGACCTGCCGGTGGAGCGGCTGCTGCTGGCGATGGAAGAGCTGCTGGCCCCGGCCTAGCTGCGGATAAGCCGCAGCGGCGTGCGCCTCAGTAACGGCCAAAGCCGCAGCAGGGCCGGAATGGCCACCCCCAGGGCGCCCCCCACCAAGGCCAGTAAGGACAGGGGCCAGTGCAGGTTCACCGGCAGATCCAGCACCTGGGTTTGCAGCAGGTAGAGGCTGAGCTGGCTGGTGAGCCCCGCCAAGAGCCCGGCCAGGCCCCCCAGCAGCAAAAATTCCAGGCCAAGGGCCCGCAGCAAGGTGCGGTCGGACGCCCCCAGGGTGCGCAATACCCCCAGGTCCCGGCGCCGCTCGTCCAGGCTAGCCTGCACCGCCGCCAGCAGCACCAGCAGCGAAGCCGCCACCACCAGCAGCCAGACAAAGCGCAGGGCCAAAGCCACCTGGCTGATCAGGCTGCGGATCTGGTTGATGATGGCGTCCACGTCAATCAGGGTCAGGGTGGGGTGGCTACGCAGCAGCTGGCCAAGCTCGGCCCTGTGCTGGGCCTCGAGGTGGAAGCTGGCAATGTAGCTGGCCGGGAAATCGGCCAGCACCGAGGGGCTGAAAATCATAAAGAAGTTGGGCTGCATCGACTGCCAGTCCACCTTGCGGATACTGCTGACCTTGGCCGAGAAGTCCTGGGAGCCCAGGCGGAAGGTTACCTGGTCCCCCAATTTGAGCTTGAGCCGCTCGGCCACCCCCGACTCCACCGACACCTGGTCGCCGGCCCCTTGCTGCCACCAGCTCCCTTCTTGCAGCTGGTTGTTGGGGGGCAGGCTTTGGCGCCAGGTCAGGTTCAGTTCCCGGTCGATGCCGACCCGGCCGCCGCGCTGGGCCGGCTCTGCGCCGGCTTCCGGCTCCACCGTGGCCTGGTCGTTGATGGCGGTAAGGCGAGCCCGCACCACCGGATAGAGATCCGAGGCCTGGCTGCCGTAGCGCTGCAAGAAGCCCTGCACCGCCTCCACTTCCTCCGGGGCCACGTTCACCACGAAATAATTGGGGGCGTCTTCCGGCAGGCTCTTTTGCCAATCGGCCAGCAGATCCGACTGGATCAGCTGCACCAGTATCATCAGCATCAAGGCCAGGGTAAAGCTGCCCAGCTGCACCAGGCTGGCGCCCCGGCGCCGCTCAAGGCCAGCCACCGCCAGTCGCCAGGCGCCCCCCAGGTGGCGGCTGCGCCCCAGCGCCTTTAGCAGCAGCAGGCTGGCCAGGGCCACCGCCAGCACCGCCACCCCAACCCCGGCCGCCACCGCCAGGGTCAGTTTCAGGTCACGGGTGAAAAGGCCGATGGCGCCAAACAGCGCCAGCAGCACCAGCAGGTAATGGCCGCGGCCCTGATCCCCCTGCCCTGCCCCTTCCCGCCACACCCGGATGGGCGGCACCTGCAAAAGCCGCCACAAGGGCCAGGCGGCAAAGGCCAAGGTGCAGATGGCCCCTACCGCCAGCCCCAGCCACAGCGGTTCCCAGCTGGCCCCAGGTAAATCCGGCGGCAACAGGGCGCCGTATTGGGCCAGCAACAGCTGCACCAAGCCCAGCCCCAACCCCAGGCCCAGCAGGGAGCCGGCCGCCAGCACCAGCAGCAGCTGGCCGGTAAAGAGCCACACCACCTGGCGGCGGGTGCCCCCCAGGGCTTTGATCAGGGCCACGGTGTCGACGTGGGAGTCACAAAAACGCCGGGCCGCCACCCCTATGGCTACCGCCGCCAGCAGCACCCCCATCAGGCTCGACAGCAACAAGAAGCGCTCGGCCCTTTGCAGGGCGACGCTGATGGGGGAATTGGCCCTGGTGATGTCGGTAAATTCGGCGCCGGCCGGCAAGGCATCGTCAAGGCTTGCCTCAAAGTCCGCCAGGGCCTTGGGGCTGCCCTTGAACAGCCAGCGCCAGCCCACCCGGGAGCCGGGCTGGATAACCTTGGTGGCGGCCAGGTCGGCCTGGTTCATCAGCCCGGGAGGGGCGGCGGCAAAGACGTTAAGGCCCACGTCCGGGGCTTCAATCAAAAAGCGGCTGAGGCTGAGAGTGGCATAACCCACCTCTATGCTGTCGCCCTTGTTGGCCCCCAGGGCTTGGGCCAGGCGGTTATCCAGCCAGATTTCCCCAGGGGGCGGGCCGCCCTGGACCTCGCTGACCTCGCCAAAGGGGCTGCCCGCCACCTTGACATGGCCCCGCAGGGGGTAGTTTTTATCCACCGCGTACAGGGCCCCCAGGGCCATGGCATCCCCTTGGATAAGCATGGTGGTAAAGCGGGTCTGGCGGCTCTTTGCCAAGGGGCTGTCTTCGATGCGCTTTTCAAGGGCGGCGTCCAAAGGCTGGCTGTGGCGCAGCACCAGATCGGCGGCCAGGAAGCTGGCGCCCTTGCGGTTAAAGGCCTGGTTGAGCACCTCGGAAAAACGGGCCAGGGACACCACGCTGGCCACCGCCAGCACTATGGCGGCCAGCATGATAAGGACGTCGGCCCTTTTCAGCTCCCGCCAGAAAAAACGCCCTACCAGCTCAGGCCGCATCATCCAGGGCCTCCAGCTTGCCGTCCTTGAGGCTCAGTACCCGCTGGCAGCGGCGGGCCAGCACCGGGTCGTGGGTGACCAGGATAAGGGTGGTGCCAAAGTCGCGGTTAAGGGCAAACAGCAGATCTGCCACATGGCTGCCGGTGTGGGTGTCCAGGTTGCCGGTGGGCTCGTCGGCAAACAGCAGGGCCGGGTTGGTGATAAAGGCCCTGGCTATGGCCACCCTTTGCTGCTCGCCGCCGCTGAGCTGGGCCGGAAAATGGCCAAGACGCTGGCCAAGGCCCACCCGTTCCAACAGATCCTTGGCCCGGGCCCGGGCGTCTTTGTCCCCCCGAAGTTCGGCGGGCATCATGACGTTTTCCAGGGCGCTCAGGCTTGGGATCAGCAAAAACTGCTGGAACACAAAGCCCAGTTGGTCGGCCCTGAGCGCCGCCCTTTGGTCTTCGCTGAGGCTGGCCATGTCTTTGCCAGCCAGGGCCACAGTGCCCTGGCTGGGCTGGTCCAACCCCGCCAACAGCCCCAATAGCGTAGATTTACCAGAGCCGGAGGCCCCCATGATGGCAAGGGTTTCTCCTGCCTTTACAGCCAGTTCCACACCGCTGAGGATGGGCAGGGCACTGCCATCGGCACTGGTGACGGCCTTGGCCAACTGGCGAACTTCGATTACAGCTTGGGTCATGGAGGCGTTCCTTTTTCTTCCTTGATACTGACCTTAACCGCCTTTGGATCTAACGCCAAGAGGCTGGCGGTTGGTCGCAGCAGGGATGCAATTGGCCGGCGTTATCGCTAGGTTAAGGCCATGACATTTGAGGGATCATTATGATTTTGACCTGGTCCGCCCTGGGAGACAGGGCCCTGGTGTTAACTCTGGAAGAAGCCGACCCGGCCGCACAGCGCCAGCTGCACTGGCTGGCCCGGCAGTTGGCCCAGTCCCCGGCCCTGAGTGAGGCAGTGCCCGGCATGGGCAACCTGACCCTGGTGCTAAATAGCCCCCTGGCCGACATCCCCGCCCTGGCCCAGCAGGCCCTGGCGCTGTGGGACAAGCGCCCCGAGGCAGCCCCGGCCGGCCAGCTTCATAAGATAAAAGTGCGCTACCAGGGCCCGGATCTGCACCAGGTAGCGGAATACAGCGGCCTGACCGAGCAGGCCGTTGTCGAACGCCACGCCAAGGCCACCTACGAGGTGGCTTTCATCGGCTTTATGCCCGGTTTTGCCTACCTCACCGGCATGGACAAGCGCCTGGCCATGCCGCGCCGGGCCGAACCCAGGGTACAGGTGCCGGCCGGGGCCGTGGCCATCGCCGGCCAGCAAACCGGCCTCTACCCGCGCCAAAGCCCCGGCGGCTGGCAGATCATCGGCTATGCCGACACCCCCTTGTTCGACATCAACCAGTCTCCGCCGGCGCTGCTGCAACCGGGGGATCAAATTCAATTCGAGGTGAGCCGTGATTGAAGTCCTAAAAGCGGGGATCCTCGCCTGCATCCAGGACGGTGGCCGCCCCGGCTATCGCAGCCAGGGGGTGCCCGCCAGCGGCGCCATGGACATGCTGGCCTTGCAGGTGGCCAACCTGCTGCTGAAAAAACCGCCGCTGTCCCCGGCCCTTGAGATCACCTTCGGCCAAACCCAGCTGCGCTTCCAGCAAAGTGGCTGGGTGGCCTTGACCGGCGCCGATCTGGGGGCCAGCTTCAACGGCGAACCCATTACCCCGGGCTGGCGCTTCAAGGTGGAGCCCGGGCAAATCCTGCACTTTCGCCAGCCCAAACGCGGCTTTCGCGCCTATTTGGCCCTGGCGGGCGAGCTGGTGGTGCCCCATGTGCTGGGGTCGGCCAGTACCGACCTGGGGTCGGGCTTTAATGCTCCCCTTGCCACCGGCGACGAGCTGGACTGGCGCCCCGCCGGGGACTTCGCCGGCCCGCTGCTGGTGCGCACCCCGGGCACAGGGCGGTTGCGGGTGCTGCCCGGTTCCGAATACGACAGCTTTGACAAGCTGGCCCATGGCCTATTCTGGCATTCGGACTGGACCATAGGCTCCCTGTCCAACCGCATGGGTTATCGCCTGTCCGGCCCCAAACTCAACCGCCTGGTGGGGGACGAGCTGCCCTCCCACGGGGTGCTGCCGGGCACTGTGCAGGTGCCCGGCAACGGCCAGCCCATCATCCTCGGTATGGATGCCCAGGCCACCGGCGGCTACCCCAAATTGGGCATGGTGATTGCCGCCGACCTGTGGCAACTGGGGCAACTGGGCCCGGGCCGCCATATCGGCTTTATTCCGGCCACCGCCGCAGAGGCCCGCCTGGCCTGGCAGCAGCAGCTCGACTACCTGGCACACCTGGAGGCCTTCATTGCTGAGCATTGATTTCAACGCAGATCTGGGGGAAGAGGCCCCCTTTGACGCCGAGCTGATGCCTCTTATCAGCTCCGCCAATATCGCCTGCGGCTTTCATGCCGGAGGCCCGGCCACCATGGCCCGTACCCTGGACTTGGCCATAGCTCATGGCGTCGCCATAGGGGCCCACCCCAGCTTTGACGACAGGGCCAATTTCGGCCGCACACCCATGGCCCTCAGTCCCGCCGACGTCACCGATCTGGTGCTCTACCAGTGCGGCGCCCTCAAGGCCATGGCCGAGGCCAGGGGCGCCAGGCTGCACCATGTCAAACCCCATGGCGCCCTCTATAACCAGGCCGCCAAAGACCCGGCCCTGGCCGCCTGCATCGCCGCCGCCGTCAAAACCCTGGACCCTGGCCTCAAGCTCTACGGTCTGGCCGGCAGCCACAGCCTTAGGGAAGCCGAAAAAGCAGGGCTGACGGCGGTGTCGGAAGTCTTCGCCGACCGGCGCTACCTGGCCGATGGCAGCTTGCAACCGCGCAGCCAAAGCGGCGCCGTGCTGGACCATGACGACCAGGTCCAGGCCCAGGTGCTGGCCATGGTGCAACAAGGCCAGGTGCAGGCCCTGGGGGGCCAATGGGTGGCCCTAAAAGCCCAAACTCTGTGCCTGCATGGGGATAACCTCCATGCCCTGGCCCTGGCCAAGCGGCTACGGGGCTGCCTGGACGCCCTTGGCGTGCAGATAGGGGCGCCCTGATGGACGCCGTCTCTTACTGGCCACTGCTGGGGGTGGCGGTGGTGATCGTCGGTTTTGCCCTACGGGCCAATCCGCTGCTGGTGGTGACCCTGGCCGGGGTGGTCACGGGCCTGGCCGCCGCCCTGCCCTTTGGCGGTATCCTCAGCGCCCTGGGAGAAGGCTTTCTCAGTACCCGTACCCTGTCCCTTATCTTGGTGCTGCCCCTGGCGGTAATAGGCTTGCTGGAGCGCCATGGCCTAAGAGAACACGCCGGCCAGTGGATAAGCCGCTTCAAGCGGGTGTCGGCCGGCAGGCTGCTGGCCCTGTACCTGCTGGTGCGGGAGCTGAGCGCTGCCCTGGGGCTGACCAGCCTTGGGGGCCACCCGCAGATGGTTAGGCCGCTGCTGGCCCCCATGGTGGAAGGGGCGGCCAGCAAGGCCCTTGGCCCCCTGAGCCATGGCGAGCAACAGCGCCTCAAGGCTATGGCCGCCGCCACCGACAACGTCGGCCTCTTCTTCGGTGAAGACATTTTCGTGGCCTTTGGCGCCGTGATCCTGATGCACAGCTTCCTGACCGAAAACGGCATCGCCGTCGAGCCCCTGCACATTGCCTTCTGGGGCATTCCCACCGCCCTTTGCGCGCTCTTTATCCACGGCTGCCGGGTGCTCTACCTGGACCGGCAACTGGCCCGCCAGCGCCGGCGCCTGCAAGGAGCGTCCGGTGCAGATTGAGTGGTTTTTCGCCCTGGCGGGGCTGTTGCTGCTGGCCAATGGGGTGCTGACAGCTCTGGACAAAGCCCACCCCAAACGCTGGCCCTCGGCGCTGTTCTGGGGCCTTTACGGCGGCCTTTTCCTTATTGGCCACTGGCTGCCCCCGGCCCTTTGCGGCGCCCTGGTGCTAGCCATGGGCCTGGTGGGGGGCCTTAACCTGGTGAAACCGAAAAAGGCACTGGAGCCCGATGCGGTGCAGCGCCAGCAAAGTGCCAAACGCCTGGGCCATAAACTGTTTTGGCCGGCCCTGGCCATCCCTTTGCTGACCCTGGCCGGCAGCCTGTCCCTGCCCTGGCTGGCCGCCCACCAGGGTTTGCCCCTTGTGGGCAATCCCACCCTTATCAGCCTGGGCCTGGCTTGCCTTGTGGCCTTTGCCCTGGCCTGCTGGCTGACCCGCGAAGCGCCGGTGCAGGGCCTTAGGGAAAACAGCCGGCTGATGGACGCCATCGGCTGGGCCCTGTTACTGCCGCAAATGCTGGCCACCCTCGGCATCCTCTTTGCCAAGGCCGGGGTGGGGGACGCCGTGGCGGCCCTGGTGGGCCAGGTGCTGGGAGACGACATGCGCTTTTGGGCCATTGTCGCCTATGCCCTCGGCATGGCGCTGTTTACCATGATCATGGGCAATGCCTTTGCCGCCTTTCCGGTGATCACCGCCGGTATCGGCATTCCCTTTCTTATCGACCAGTACCAGGGTAACGCCGCCGTGATGGCCGCCATCGGCATGTTCAGCGGTTATTGCGGTACCCTGATGACCCCCATGGCCGCCAACTTCAACCTGGTTCCGGCGGCCCTGTTGGAACTGGATGACCGACACGCGGTGATCAAGGCCCAGGTGCCCACGGCCCTGCTGCTGCTCATCGCCAATATCCTGCTGTTATGGTGGCTGCTGTGACCCAAATCCTGTTAACCGGCTTTGAACCCTTCGATGCCGAACCCATCAACCCCTCCTGGGAGGCCGTCAAGGCCCTGGCCGGCTACCGGGACGCCGTCACCAGCCTGATGCTGCCTTGCACCTTCGGCCAGAGTCTACAGGTGCTGGAAGACACCGTCAGGGCCCTTGAGCCCCAGGTGATACTGGCGGTAGGCCAGGCCGGGGGCCGGCGCGGCATCAGCCTGGAGAAGGTGGCCATCAACCTTATCGACGCCCGTATCCCCGATAACGCCGGCCACCAGCCCATAGACGTGCCGGTCAACCCCAAGGGCCCTGCCGCCTACTTTTCCACCCTGCCGGTCAAGCGGCTGCTGACAGAGCTGAAGGCAAACCGGCTGGAGGCGCAGCTGTCCTTCAGCGCCGGCACCTATGTGTGTAATTATCTTTTCTACGGGGCCTGCCACCTGGCCCAGGCCCTGCCCTGGCAGCCCCAGGTCGGCTTTGTGCACCTGCCCTATTTGCCGCAGCAGGCCGAGCGCCACCCGGGCAGCCCGGCCATGCCCCTGGCCCAGCAGGTTGCCGCCCTTGGCTGCCTGATAGACAGCCTGCTGGCCGGCGGTGAGGAACTGCACCTGAGCGCCGGTACCACCCACTGACGGAGCCCTTATGCGTAAGCTGTTGTTGTTGCTGTTGCTGATAAGCCCCCTGGGCTGGACCAAAACCCTGCTGGTGATGGGGGACTCGTTAAGTGCCGGCTATGGCCTCAAGGCCGAGCAAAGTTGGGTGAGGCTGTTGTCGGACAAGGTGCAAACCGAGGCAGCAGACTGGCAGGTGGTCAATGCGTCCATCAGCGGCGAGACCACGGCCGGGGGCCTGAGAAGGCTGCCGGCACTGCTGGCCAAGCACAAACCCGAGCTGGTGCTGATTGAACTGGGGGGCAATGACGGTCTGCGCGGTTACCCCATCGCCACCATGAAGCAGAACCTGGCCAAGATGGTGGGCCTGAGCCAGGCGGCCGGTGCCGACGCCATGGTGATGGAGATCTGGCTGCCCCCCAACTATGGCCCCCGCTACCTGGACAGCTTCAAAGCCGCCTTCAAGGAAGTGGCCGAGGAAAAACAGGCCCGCTGGCTGCCCTTTTTCGGCCGGGATATCGACCTTGGCGACGGCATGCTCCAGGCCGACGGCATACACCCCACCGCCCAGGCTCAGCCGCTGCTGATGGAAGCGGTTTGGCAGGACATCAAGGACAGCTTGCAATAAAAAAGGGGCCCCAAGGGCCCCTTTTTCAGGCGATGGCCACCAGGATGCGGTAGCAGATGATACCCAGCATGCACAGGGTGCCCAGCCACATCAGCAGCACACCACCGTTGCCCTGGCGGCGGCTAAAACCCACCCCCAACAGCACCAGCCCGACACAAAAGATCCCGAAGGATACCCAGAACGCCTCCATCGGCTTCCCCTTTCCACTTGGTTATATTCCATGTTATTGCCCAAAGCGGCTTTTCTCCACGGGCTGGATCAATAAAAGCATCCGGGATGGCAAAGGGTAAGGGGTTGAAAAGAAACGCTCTGTTGCGGCCCCTTGGACGCCTCAAAAGGGCCTGCGTGGCCCAAGGTTAGGGATGGGGATGAACCGCAAGGGGAAGGCACAGAGGCAGGTGCAGCACTGGCTCTGTAAGCCGGAGGGGTGAGCGCACATAAAAAGGCGTCAGTGACGCCTTGGCCTGGGCTTAGGCGAAAAACACCCATAAAGAAAAAGGCCGCTCTTTCGAGCGGCCTTTGGTTTTGGTGGAGCTAGGCGGGGCGAGGCTCGAAGCAGAAGCACTGCTTCTGCGCTGCCGAGCGCGAGGCCAGGATGGCCGACCCGGAAGGCGGCGCCAAGGACTGCTCCGATCTGCGGGCCTTTAAGGCATATAGCATTGTGCTTTCTGTGTATGAGCA